>JAFGFE010000005.1 GCA_016931225.1 Candidatus Zymogenaceae bacterium | reverse complement strand
TCCGATCACGTCGGTTGAGTACAGTATCGACGGCGGAATTGTGTGGAGCGAGGCGGTCATCTGGGAGGTTGAAGGTTCGATCGCCCGATGGCAGTTTGATTTTCTTCCCAAGCAGGAGGGAGAGTTTGAGCTTCAGATCCGGGCGAAAAACGAAAGGGGAGCGGTCGGCAACCCTGAGATGTTCGGCCCCTGGACGATAAAGTTCTGGGACGCCACGTACGAACAGATCGCCCAGGCGTTTATCGATGCGTTTATCACGGCGCTGGAGAGCGGCGGGTTGACGGAGATAGAGAACCTCATATCCGACGTGTACGACGGCAGTCTGGGCGGATATTTTTCCAAGGACGAGCTGTTGGAGGCGCTGATCCACTTTTTCGGCACCGGGGAAGACATAGATATTACCGCTGTTCTTGAGAGTCTCAGCCAGGGGAGCATCATTGCCACGACCTCGTGGAGCGGCACGGTGGGGGGGCAGGGTCTCGGCGGCACCACCACCTGGTGGTTGTCTGAGGATGTGGATTTTATGCTCGTTCACGCCGATGGAGACTGGTTTATCGATCTCCAGGAAGGCATCACGTTAGAAGTTTTAGAGGGGGCGGGTGCTTGCGGAGATAGAGTGAAGGTGCTTCTCACGGTGCCGGATGTACCGTTGAACGTCGACACGGTGTGCGTGGAGGTGGAGACGGACTGCGACACGTATCAGATTCCCCTTGATCGGACCTATTTCTACAGCGAACGAGGGGTTAACACCGGTTTCGGCGGAGAGTTCCCGGTGGAGCGGACCCGGTGTACACTCATGCCCGTGTGCACCGATCCGAATCTGGTCCAGTATGATGAGAACGGTTTGAGTGCCGTCGTGTCGTACGATGATTACGACTATTCGATATCCGACAGCATCGCTCTCCCCGAGGATGAGATATCCCTTGATCTGGAGTTGGACGACGGGGGGTTCCCCTGCAACAACATGGTGGAGATTTTCGTGACGGAGCCGAGCCTCCGGAGGGGTGGATACGGGACGGTGGACGTGGCGCTTTCCACCGGGAGCTGCGATTACATCGGGTCGTTCACCCTGGATGCGTCCTATTACGACTCGCATATGACGCCGGGCATGGGGTTCGGCGGTGCGGTCACCGTGGAGATGGACGCCACCTGCGCGGCGTCCCACACCTGTTCGGCCCCGGTGATCAGCTATAACGCCTCAAATAGCGATCTGGAGGTAACCTTCACCGATCCCCTCTCCGGTGATACGCTTTTTGAATCCATCGCCCTGCCGGACGAGGACGCGTCTCTGGAGTTGGACCTCATTGAGGGAGGATTCCCCTGTAACAACAGGGTGGAGATCCTTTTGACGAAGCCGAGCCTGGTCCCCGGTTTCCCGACAGTGAGTGTTGAACTCTGGACCGGGTGCGACTATTATGGATTGTTATCCCTTAACCAGGCGTATTACAACGCCCGGATGACGCCGGGCATGGGATACGGCGGCGAGATCACCGTTGAGCACAACGCCTGTTCCGGGACGACCTGTACCGCGCCGGTCATTGCATATGACAGCACGAACAATGAGCTGGACGTCACCTTTGAAGATATCTTTACCGGAGAGGTCCTCAACGAGTGGATAGAACTTCCCAATCCCCTCGTCCCCGCAACTGTCTGGTTTGTTGAACATGATCAGGGTATAGGGGTCTGTGATGACATCGAGGTGTTCATGAGGGCTCCGTCGGTGGATGCAGCCATATCAACGGTCGACGTCGAAATTTCCACCACCAGCGGAGGGAGCGGCACCTATACCCTGACTCGGGCATATTTCGATGCTTATGCGGGATACCCGTCGGGGGAGGGGTTCGGCGAGAGAATCATTATTGAGAATAATACAGGCTGGTTCGGCCCCGGATGCTGCGGAGGCATTATCTATCACAACTCCGATGCCCTTTACTTTCTCTATGACGGCTCGTCCGATGGAAACGCCTACTACGTCACCGCAACAAAAACCGGTTTGAGACTCCAAGATCCACTTTCGATGACTCTCACGCAGATCAACACCGGACTTTCCACTCCCTGCGATGTGGGCGTGAGAATCATGTACACCCTTCCCGCCTTCAACGACTGTACGAGTATGACGGACTATACCGTGGCCCTGGAGAACGGCTGCGGTGATTTTGACAGCGTCACCCTGACAAGGAGCTATTATGAATCACATGGTGGTGCGTACATGGTGGGCTTCGGCGGAGAGATCGTTGTGGAACCCGTTACATGCGGCGGCTCCCCGACCTGTTCCCCGGATTTCACGTACAATCCGGGCGGTAGCATTGTCGTGAGGGATTCAGCCTTTGGCGTGGTCGAATCCATCACCCTGCCGTAGGGAGGCGTCATCTTACGATTGAGTTCGAAAGTGTGCTGAAAGTGTAGAGATAAGCGGCGCCCGGTTTTTCCACCGGGCGCCGCTTTCACATTGCGACCCTCAATCAGTCTGTTTTTTACCCGCGCCTGTTTTCTTGGCCCTTGACATTGTTACGCCTGGTGGTATAGAGTAACATGTTGTCGTGTGTATGACGAAATAAACCGATGCGGCTCACGCGTCTGGTGGCGGCAAATGCCGTCGGCGGGAGGTAATGCGGCGTGGCACAGGCCGAAAAACCGAAAGTGGTCGCGGTGATCCCCGCCCGATACGGCTCCACCCGGTTTCCCGGCAAGCCCCTGGCGGAGCTCGCCGGAAAACCGATTATTCAGCACGCGGCGACACGGACGGCCCGGGCGCGGCTGGTGAGACGCGTGGTGGTGGCCACCGACGACGAGCGGATTTACCGGTGCGTCGTCGGGTTCGGCGGCGAGGCGGTCATGACCTCCCCGGACCACGCCACCGGCACAGACCGCATCGGCGAGGCGATCGCCGGTATCGAGTGCGACATCGTGGTCAACGTCCAGGGAGATGAGCCGGCGGTGGATCCCGGGGCGGTTGATGCGGCGGTCGCCCCGCTGGTGGACGACAACTCTCTTGTCATGTCCACGCTGGCGGCGCCCATCCGGGAGCGGGAGGAGATCCTCTCCCCCCATGTGGTGAAGGTGGTCGTGGACGCCGACGGCTTCGCCCTCTACTTTTCCCGGAGCCCCCTCCCCGGCGATCGAGACGGGACGTATGACACAGGCACCGGCGTACCGTACAGAAAACATGTCGGGCTCTACGTATTTCGCCGGGACTTTCTCGACACTTTCGTTTCCCTTGATCGAACGCCCCTGGAGCGCGCCGAGGAGCTGGAGCAGCTCAGGGCGCTGGAGAACGGATATCGCATCCGGGTGGTGGATATAGAGACACCGTGCGTGGGAGTGGATACCCCCGAGGACCTGAAAAGGCTGGAGAGGGATGTGAAAAACGGCATTATTACCCTGTAAGGACGATATGAGACACACAAAATTCATCTTCGTTACCGGCGGCGTGCTTTCATCCCTGGGCAAGGGATTGGCCGCCGCATCAATAGGAGCGCTGCTTGAAAGCCGGGGTCTTACCATCACGTTTCTCAAACTCGATCCCTACATAAACGTGGACCCGGGGACCATGAATCCCTTTCAGCACGGCGAGGTCTTTGTCACCGACGACGGCGCCGAGACCGACCTGGACCTGGGCCATTACGAGCGCTTTACCAGCGCCCGGCTGGGGAAGCTCAACAACAAGACCACGGGCCAGATATACGATTCGGTCATCACCAAGGAGCGGCGGGGGGAATACCTGGGCGGAACGGTGCAGGTGATTCCCCACATCACCGATGAAATCAAGGGGTGCATCAGGAGCCTGGGCGAGGGGATAGACACGGTCATCGTGGAGATCGGCGGCACGGTGGGCGATATCGAGAGCCTTCCCTTCCTGGAGGCCATTCGCCAGCTCCGTTGGGACCTGGGTCAGGAGAACACCCTTTATATTCATGTCACCCTCGTGCCCTATCTGGGAACCGCAGGAGAGCTGAAGACAAAGCCGACCCAGCACAGCGTCATGAAGCTCAGAGAGATCGGTATTCAGCCGGATATCCTGCTGTGCCGGGGCGAGATCGATCTTCCCGAAGATGTAAAGAAAAAGATCGCCCTGTTCTGCAACGTGGAGGTGGCCTCGGTCATCTCGGCGATGGATGTGAAGTCCATCTACGAGGTGCCGATGATGTTCAACCGCCAGGGGCTGGACGACCGGATCGTCGAAAAACTGAATATGTGGACAAAGAAGCCGGATCTTACCGTGTGGGAGGATATCGCCCGGCGGATCAAGAATCCTGAAGGCGAGGTGACCATCGCCATTGTCGGGAAGTATGTGGACCTGGTGGAATCGTACAAGAGCCTCAACGAGGCGCTCGTCCACGGCGGCATCGCCAACGGCTGCCGGGTCAATTTGGACTACGTGGACGCGGAAGAGATCGAAAAGACAGGAGCGACGAAAATTCTCAGGAACGCCGACGGCGTCCTGGTCCCCGGTGGTTTCGGGTCCAGGGGCATTGAGGGGAAAATTCTTGCCGCAGGGTACGCCCGGGAGAAACCGGTTCCCTATTTCGGTATTTGCCTGGGGATGCAGCTTGCGGTGGCCGAGTTCATGCGAAACATCGTGGGATGTGCCGATGCCAACTCCACCGAGTTCAATCCTAACACCTCCTGTCCCGTCATCGATCTCATGCCTGAACAGGTGGATATCGAGCAGCTCGGCGGGACGATGCGGTTGGGTGCGTACCGGTGCGACATCGAGGACGGAAGCATTGCCAAAAAGGCCTACGGCAAGAAGACCATCGAGGAGCGACACAGGCATCGCTACGAATTCAACAATATATACCGTGATGAGGTGACGAGCCACGGCATAGTGATATCCGGAATCAATCCCCAGCGAGACTTGGTGGAGATTATCGAGATTCCCGATCACCCCTGGTTTTTGGGCTGTCAGTTCCACCCCGAGTTCAAATCCCGCCCCATAGACCCCCATCCACTCTTTGTTTCCTTTATTGCGGCGGCGCTGAAAAAATGACCAGAACCATATCCATAGGTGATATTGTCATCGGCGGCGGAAACCCGCTGGTGCTCATCGCGGGACCCTGCGTGATCGAGGGCGAACAGATGGCCCAACAGACGGCCCATGACCTCAAGGAGATCACCGATCGGCTGGGGATACCCTTTATATATAAATCCTCCTATGATAAGGCCAATCGTACGAGTATCGACTCCCCTCGGGGGCCGGGCCTGGATGAGGGTTTAAAAATACTGGAACGGGTGAAACTGTCGATCGGTGTGCCGGTTACCTCCGACGTTCACACACCCCAGGAGGTGAGCGCCGCCGCCCAGGTGCTGGACGTGCTTCAGGTGCCGGCGTTTTTGTGCCGCCAGACGGATCTCCTGGTGGCCTGTGGAGAAACGGGGAAACCGGTCAATGTCAAGAAGGGGCAGTTTTTATCACCGCGGGATGTGTCGGCCATCGTCAAAAAAGTGGAAACCACCGGCAACAAAGACGTCATGATCACCGAGCGGGGCACGACCTTTGGGTACCAGAATCTGGTGGTGGATTTTCGCGCGTTTCCGATTATGCGTTCGCACCTTGCCGGCGATAACAACAAATCCCCCCTCCCTCCTCACGAACACCCGGCGGTGATCTTCGACGCCACCCACAGCGTACAGCTTCCCGGCGCCGGCGGCGGCATAACCGGCGGTGAGCGCCAGTTTATCCCGTACCTGACCAGGGCGGCCGTTTCCGTCGGTACGGACGGGCTCTTTATGGAGGTTCACCCCGATCCCCCCAAAGCCCTGTGCGATGCCGCAAACCAGTGGCGCCAATCGGACCTGGAATCGATCTTGAGAAAAGTTCTTGCCCTCGACGCCCTCGTCAAGGAGTGGGAGCGAGAGACAGAGCCGACCCGTTCGGGCCAGTGATGGGATACATGCACATCCCTCTCATGGAAAGGGCTTTCGGGGATATATCGTGCCCCGTTGGATATCGGCGGATCGTCAGAACGGAAAACGCTATGGAGAGACAAAGGCACGACACCTCCTCTTGACGGTCGGTCGATCGGCGCGTTTTCCCACACAGGTCTCGTGTTGCCGAAGCGAATCTATAGGGGATATGGGGGGCGATTTCGTGAAAAGCGCTCGCACCCCGGACACACGTGTGCCGTACGACGAGGTCTCAGATGTTTAAAGATATTTCCATCAAATCGGTTCCCACGTCGTTTACAACCCTCCCCGCCGGAGTGCCGGCGGACCACATTCGATTCTATGTGCTGACCAATTATTTCTATCCCGCAGCCATCCTCGTGCACCTGGCGTTTGTTCCGCTGTTCTGGTTTCTTGGGATGGAGCTTCTGTCCCTGTACAATGTCGTAAGCGTCGTGCTCTACGGGGCGTGTCTTTTTCTCAACCTGAACGGTCGCATCAAGGCGGCGACGCTGCTCTTGTTCATCGAGGCGTCCGTCTTCATCGTTCTCGCGACACTGGCGCTGGGCTGGGACAGTAATTTTCATTACTATCTCATCATGCTTGCCATGTTCATGTTTCTCACCCCCTGGCATGATTTTCTGAAAATTCTTTCCACCGCCCTGATCTTCTGTCTGTACGGCTGGCTGTATCTAAAGACCTCTCATGCACCTTTCGGGGCCGATCTGCCCCGGGGAGTTCTCACCGCGTTTTCCTATGCGAACATCATAGGGATATTCTCAGGTGTGTGTTTCGTGTCGTATTATTATCACGTGGCCGCGGCCCGAGCAGAGGAGTCGTTGAGTCGGGAGTATCAGCGCTCCGAGGACCTGCTCCACTCCATCCTGCCGGAGCCGATAGCTAGGCGCCTCAAGGAAACGCCCGGCACTATCGCCGATGGATTTCTCGAAGCCTCTATACTGTTCGCCGATATAGTGGATTTCACCCCCCTTTCCGAGAAACTTGACCCCAGTCGGCTCATAGAGCTATTGAATGATGTCTTCTCTCGGTTTGACGATCTGGCGGATCGGTACGATCTGGAGAAGATCAAGACCATCGGTGATGCATACATGGTGGTGTCCGGCATCCCCAGGACACGGGATGACCATGCCCAGGCGATCGCCCACATGGCGCTGGACATGATTGATATCATGGGAGAGTTTAACGGGTATCTGGAAAAGCCCCTGACACTCCGCATCGGCATACACTGCGGGCCGGTGGTGGCCGGGGTCATCGGGAAGAAGAAGTTCATTTACGATTTATGGGGAGACTCGGTAAATACCGCGGCGCGCATGGAGTCCCATGGGATCGGTGGTGAGATACAGGTGTCCGACCGCATGTACATGAGATTGAGAGATTCGTTCGTCCTTGAAGAGCGGGGAAACATCGATATCAAGGGGAAGGGATCGATTAAAACATACTTTCTGAAGGAAAGGAAAAGCTGACTTTTTACCCGATAGCGCCGTCGTGAAGGGAAAAACGTTATTAATATCTGTTGTTTTTCGTTGTTTTTCCTGAATAGTGCCGGAAATTGATTCTTTGTGAGTACAATATCTTGGGCTCTGAATACTGATAATACAACATGTTGAGTGTGTTTGTGTGCTCGGTAATGCGGTAATAATATTAAATTTTTTTAATCATACTCCATCTTTTCTATTGACAAAGAATTTACATTATAATAGTATTGTACTGGTTCAGTGTGGGGTTTTTTATTCTTTTTTTGAAGGCTTGAAAGAAGGGTAGCGCATCGAACAAATTTCCCGAAAGGAGGTGAAGAACCTAATGAGGAAAGTTTTGGTAGGTATTCTCGCTGCGGTATTGCTGGTATCGATGGTTGGATGTTGCTTCTTTGAGGCAAAAAGCACCATCGCCGCCGCCGACGCCGCTGTAGAGCAGGCGAAAGCGAAGGGAACCATCACCAACGCACCGTACGAAACGTGTAGTGCGGTGGCATATCTTGGTGGCGCCATGGAAGAGTATGGTAACTGTGATTGGTGTCAGGCTCTTGAATGGGCGAATAAATCCAAGAGCATGGCCGACGCAGCGCTGGCCGCTCCTCCGCGGGCGGTTTCTCCTTGTCTGTCCATGATGTTCTAATCTATGGAGGTAACAATAAAAATGAAGGCTAAAGTCCTTGTAGCTATCATGGCTGTTGCTGCAATGGGGCTTCTGGTCGGGTGTGGAGTTACCTCCGGACCTAGCTATGATGCCTTGAATGCAGCGAAAGCCGATTTCGAAAAAGCTACGGCGATGGGCATGAAGGATTGTACTCCCTGCGAGTACGCTATTGCCGAGGCGGAATTGGAATTCGCCGAGCATAATCTAAATGAGCTGAAGATCGATCGCTTCAGAGAGCATCTCGCGATTGCTAACGAGAAGATCGCCGAAGGCGTCGATAAGCTCAAACTCTGCAAAGTTATTTATTTTGATTTCGACAAATATTACATCCGTCCCGAGTTCTATCCGATCCTGTACCACATGGCGGATACGATGCTCACATATGAGGATGTAAATGTCGAAGTTCAGGGTCATACCTGCGATATCGGTACGGAAAAGTACAACTGCTGGCTCGGCCAGAAGCGTGCCGACAGCGTGAAGGACGCCCTGATGCTTTATGAGGTACCCGAAGAGAGATTGACGACCGTCAGCTGGGGCGAGTATATGCCCGCCGAGAGCAATGCTACTGAAGAAGGTCGCATCAAGAACAGAAGGGTCGAGTTCGAGATTATCTATAAATAGAATAAAGAGAATCTCGTTCTTCAGGGGAGTGAGAGTCGCATGACTCCACTCCCTTTTTTATGTGTTCCGAACATCATCTGCGGTTGGGAAGGTTTTTTCACTTTTTACCTGCATGGATATATGATAATGTGATACCGAGACGAGGGAGGCATCATACGCCGAACTACGCCGATGTATCCCTGTGACAACAATGGAGGGTTCTCTCATGTATGGGGGAGTGGATAAAGAAAAACTGAATGCGTTGAAAAAGGAGATAGAAAGACTGGCCGAAACGGAAAAGACGCCTGATGGATCATCCGTGAAGGCGATCGATATCGCAGGGCTCGATCTGGCGGCGAAATCTCAGAATGTCACACGCCGCAGGGCGGAGATCGCCGCCCTCGACCTGGGCATCTATCCAGTACGCTATATGAGAAACATCGGAACACTGGGCAGAGAAGGCCAAAAAAAGCTTTTAAATTCAAGGGTTTCGATTGTGGGTGTCGGCGGTCTTGGGGGCACTGCGGCGATTGAGCTGGCCCGGGCAGGTGTGGGAGAGCTCGTTTTGATAGATGGAGATGTTTTTAGTGAAGACAATCTGAACCGCCAGGAGTTCAGCGACGAAAACGTGATACACGCCTCCAAGGTGAAGGTCGCCCAGAAAAGAATAGAGGAAGTGAACGGCGCTGTGGATGTGACGGTGGTGGAAAAAGTGGTGGATGAACTTGATCTGCGGGTCGTACTGACCGGCAGTGACGCGGTGCTGGACGCCCTCGATAACATCTCGGGCCGGTTCGCCCTCCAGCGGGCCGCACAAACCCACGGCATTCCCCTGGTACACGGCTCCGTGGCGGGTTTCATCGGTCAGGTTTCCACCATTTTATCCCGGGATCGGGGCCTTTCGGCCATATACGGTCCGGAGGAGGAAACGCCGGACAGGGGGATCGAGCTCGAGGTCGGAACGCCCCCCGGGGTGGTGGGCGCGGTGGCGAGCATACAAGTTATCGAGGTGCTCAAGATCCTGACCGGTATCGGAGAGCCCCTCCACAAAAGACTCCTCTTTATGGATTTTGAGAAGGCGATATTTAAAGAAATGACGTTGTGAGGTGTGTCGATGAAAACATGGTGCAGGATCGTTCTGTCCGTTCTCATGCTGTCCGGTCTGCTATATGGCTGTGTGTCCGTAAATCCCCAGGTAAAGGACGCCGAGGCGGCGGTGAACTCTGCGAAAAAGCTGATGTCCGAGGGGCACACCGAGGAGGCCGTGGCCGAATTTACCCGGGCCCGGGATCTCTTTATCGAAGCCGAGTACACCTATTCGGCGTACGAGACATATTCCCTCATCGCCCAGGCGTATTACCTGACGGGAGACGTTGACGCCGCCATAGAGACATACTTTTCTGCAATCGAATTCGCCATGAACAATCCCTGGTCAGTCAGCCTGAAGGACGTGGCGGATCAGATGCGGCAGCTGTCCGCGCTGCTCAGGAGTGAGGGGCGCATGGAAGAGGCGGAGTATCTGTTGGAAGACGCCCTGCTCCTCTATCAGCAGATCGAGGATGAGGAGGGGATCGATGCCGTGCGAAAGGAGATGAAGCTCTTGGAATAGCACGCTTTTTTTCGCGTGAGGTTATCGGGCGCACCTCGCCCGATTTTTTTGGCCGTGGTTATATATCACTGTATGAAAACTTGATGACCCTTTTGGGGGTCCAGTTGTAGCGAATACCGTGCTCCTCGTAGAATATCTCCGGCACCGCCTGCCAGGCGTCGTTCATGTGAGATACCATCTCGTCTGTCGGCGTTCCGACGACGAGGTCCGCCAGGAACGACTCGAAGATGGAGAAGTGCATCTCCAGAAAGCTTCCAGCCCCCGTGGTCAGGATCATCAGCGAGGGATTGCCGCTGCGCATGGCCAGAAGCTCTTTCATGAAGTGTTTTTCGCTGGTGCACGACAGCCCGATGATCATCTGAAAACCGGGATAGGGAACGACGCGATCCAGGTCTTCGGTGTTCGGCGCCAGGAAGTAGTGAGACGAGGACTCCCCCACGATCTCTCCCTGGTAGCCGTGAAGCTGTTTCTTCGGTATGGATATCGGGTCCGATTGCATCCGGAAGGGTTCATCCAGTCCGTCCTCGTGCAAGGCCCAGCCGTTTCCGTAGCGTGAGTGGGAATAGACGAAGATGACCTCCCGTTCTCCGAAGGCGGTGATCAGCTCCTCCTTATTGTTGACAATCGCCACATCGAGGGTGATCTCTTTCTCCCGAATCAATATCGTCGTTTCGTATTCTTCCACAAACACCCGCAGAAGGTCGCCGCCGCCGGTGGAATCGTAGAAATTGTTCACCAGGTCTTCGGTGCCGATGCACAGGGCGATTGTGATGCGACCGTCTGCGGTCAGAAGCTCCCAGTACGCGTCCGGGTCCCTGCTTTCATAGTCCTCGGGGAGGGTTTCCAGGGCTTCGGTGACGATGTGATCGGTGAAGATGCCGTATCCCGGCGAGTAGGGGGGGACGTAGGTATATTCGGTGGTGCCGGTTGTGGCGCAGCCTGTTACGGCGAGCGCCGCGAAGCATGCGAGTATCGTTCTGAAAACATTTTTTTTCCGGGCGATGTTCGGGGAGTGCGAACAGAGAGTCCCGGAATCTGAGAGATGCGTCATGGAATGCGTCCTCTTGAATCTGGAAACCGGTTGTTTCCGTCACGGGAATAGCTGATAACGGTCCCGATAAAAAAACGGCTTGTTTTTCCGGGATGATTTGTTATGATTTACAAACTATTGTAAGTTTCTGTTTGTTTCGTGTCAAGCGACATCGATATCGAGAAAGTGATTCCATGAAGAAAATCCGGACGATTCCGACGGCTTTGGGTGCGGCTGTGCTCCTGGTCGCAGCATTATATCTGTGTGTGGCCTCCTGCGGCCCCTTGAATCTCGGTCTCAGGCCCGAGCCGACCGACCAGCCGGAACCGGCCCAGGAAGAGGTGCGTATCACTCTTTTGGCGGTGGGGGACATCAACCTCGGCAGGAAGGCGGGGAAAATTATCCTCGACGGCGATATCGACTACGCCTTCGCGTTCGTTTCCGACATCATCAATGGCGCCGACATCGCATTCGGAAATCTTGAGAGCACCATATCCGAACAGAACGGCGAGACAAAAAGCGGCACCTGGCGTTTTACCGCGCCCCCGGACGCGGCGCTGACGCTTTCCCATGCGGGATTCGATATCCTGTCGCTCTCCAACAACCACGTATGGGACTACTGGGAGCGGGGGCTGCACGAAACCAGGGATCACCTCGATGCCGTGGGCATCGCCCACACCGGCACCGGCTCCGACCTAACCGAGGCCTACAGCCCCGCCATACTGGAGGTGGATGGGATACGGATCGCCTTCCTCGCCGTCGCCAACATATTCAATTACGGCACCTACCCGGATCACGAAGCGTTCGACTATACCGCCTGGGCGGACATGGAGTATCTGGCGCCGGCCATCAATTCTGCCCGGGAGGCGGCGGATCTGGTTGTGGTGAGCGCCCATTGGGACTGGGAATACAAGGACTATCCTTGTGATGTGACGGTTGAGCTGGCCCATGCCATCGCCGACGCCGGCGCGGATATCATTCTGGGGCATCATCCCCACGTCCCCCAGGGGATCGAGCTGTACAACGACACCTTCATCATCTATTCTCTGGGGAATTTCGCATTTCACCAGACGACGAAATACTCCATCTGGAAAAAAAGAAGCGTCATACTGCTGTTGACACTCAGCAGGGACGGCGTCGAGGAATACGAGCTGATCCCGGTGACGTGCGGATTTCAGCCCGCCGTCGCCGAGGGTGAGCTTGCCGATGAAATACTGGCCCACATGGAGGAGATATCCTTCACACCGCTGGTGACGAAGACGGATGCCCCAGCGGAAGGGGGAGAGGAGGCTGAGTGGGTTGAGGGGGCGGGGGTAGAAGACGGCGGTGACGCCGTCTTCTCCGGTGAGATTATCGAAACCGTACCGTAAAAAATTTTTTCATATATATGTGAGGGAAACAGTGGCTTCCAGCGGATTTTATCTCGGAAAGATATTCGACGAGAAGAAGGGCGCGCTCACAGACCAGCAGGTGCTGTACGACTCCCGAGACCTGACCACCCACGGAGTGATCATCGGGATGACCGGCAGCGGGAAGACGGGGCTTTCTGTGGGGCTGATCGAGGAGGCGGCGCTGAACGGAATCCCGGTGGTGATCATCGATCCGAAGGCGGAGATGACTAATCTCCTGCTCGCCTTCCCGGAGCTGTCAGCGGAAAAATTCGAGCCCTGGGTGGATCCGGGGGAGGCCGAGCGCAAGGGGAAGACGGTTGCCGAATACGCCGCGGACACGGCGGCGCTGTGGAAGAAGGGGCTTTCCGAATGGGGTATCGGGCCGGATCGCATCAAGCAATATCGAGACGGCTCCGATTTCGTCGTCTATACCCCCGGAAGCACCGCGGCGCTTCCCATCAACGTCATCAGCTCCTTTCAGGTTCCCAGTGGTGTAGAGCCGGGGAGCGAGGACTTCCTGGAGCTGATCTCGGGGTCGGTCACAGCACTCTTGGCCCTGGTCGGCGTCGAGGCGGACCCCATAACCAGCAGGGAGCATATCCTGCTGGCGAAGATCTGGGAGGACTCCTGGATGCGGGGACAGGACCTGAACCTGGAAAAGATCATCACCTTCATCATGGACCCGCCCCTTAAACGGGTGGGGGTGTTCGAGCTGGAGAGCTTCTATCCAAGGGACGACCGCATGAAGCTGGCGGTGATGCTCAATAACATCATCGCCTCCCCGTCGTTCGCCCCCTGGCGGGAGGGGCCGCCGCTTTCGGTGGAATCACTGGTGTCGCCCAACGGAAAGAAGCCGGGGGTGTCGATATTCTATATCTCCCACCTCTCCGAGGCCGAGCGGCAGTTTTTCATCTCCATGCTGTTGTGGCGGATCGTCTCCTGGATGCGGGGGCAGGAGGGGACGTCCAAGCTCAGGATGCTCATCTATATCGACGAGGCGGTGGGGCTCCTGCCGCCCTACCCCAAGGACCCGCCGTCGAAGAAGCCGATCCTGACCCTCCTCAAGCAGGCCCGGGCCTACGGCATCGGTATGCTGATGGCGACCCAGAACCCGGTGGATCTCGACTACAAGGCCCTGACCAACGCGGGGACCTGGTTCATCGGGAGGCTTCAGACCAAGCAGGACAAGGAGCGGCTCCTGGAAGGGCTGCAGTATGTCTCCGAGGGCGGCCCCACCAAAAAAGAGCTGGGGGACGTGATATCGTCGCTGGAGTCTCGGCAGTTTATCCTCCACAACATCCACGAGGACTCCCTGGTAACCTTCACAACCAGGTGGGTGATGTCGTATCTGCGGGGCCCCATCTCGAAAAACAGCCTCGCAAACCTTCCCGTCGATACGGTAAAGGCGGCGCCCGCCCCGAAGGAGAAGTCGGCGAAAGACGAAAAGGAAGAGGCCGGCACGCTTCTTCGGACGCCCGCGGAAACCGGGGAGAAAAATCTGTATCTTTCCCTCAAGAGCGACGCCTACCCGTATCTTGCCCGGTTCGCCTCCGCAGAAGACACAAAAGGCACAGAGGGGATGACCTTTCTTCCGGGTATCGTGGCCGTTGCGGACACCTCTTTTGACATCACGAAAAAAACAACCTCCCACTCCAGGACCATGACACGTGTGCTCTTCCCCTTGACGGACGAAACCATGCGGTGGGACGATTCCGTGCCGGTGCCGGGTGAGCCGACCTTCGAGACAACATCGCCGATTCAGGAAACGCAGGCGGCGGGGTACAGGCCGATTCCCCACTGGTGCATGGAGAAGGGGGCGCTCAAGAAGCTCTCCGGCGAGTTCGTCGACTACCTGTACGCCACGTCGAAGATGATTCTCTACTCGAATGCCGCCTTCAATGTCATATCGGATTTCGGAGAAGAACGGGAGGCGTTTATCGCCAGGGTGATGTCGTTGGCCGAGGAGGCGGCGGACAAGGAGGCGGAGAAGCTGACGACGGACCTCAAGAAAAAAGTTGAGGCGCTCCAGAAAAAAATAAAACAGGAAGAGCGCCAGCGATCTTTGAATGAGATGGAGCATGAGGAGCGGCGGCGGGACGAGCTTCTCTCCGCCGGTGAGACGATCGTCGGCCTGGTATTCGGCTCAAAAAGATCCGCGGGGCTTTCCAAGGCGGCCACAAAGCGCCGGATGACGAAACGCTACAAGATGAAGGTGGAGGATTCCGATGACGTCCTGGCGGATCTTCGGGAAGAGCTGAAGACGCTGACGGAATCGGCGGAGGATGAGGTCTTCCGCATCACGGAGGAAAAGAAAGAACAGGCCCGGGTCATTGAGGAGATGGAGGTGAAGCTGGAGAAGAACGATATCTACATGAAGGATTTCGGCGTTCTTTGGGTGCCGATGTAGGCAAAAATTCGCTTCTTTACGAAAAAAACACTTGCATTCCATACAAAATATGCTAATTTAGTTAATAAGTCTTCAACATATGGACGCCCGGCGGGAAGTGAAAACAGGCATATCGGAGTAGACAGCGCCGGGCTGGAAGGCGATGATAACTTGACCCTCCAGTGGACCGGAATCATTCAATCTCCAACGCTGTTATCCAAAAATAAGTATTGTCTTGCCCTTTTTTATCCCCGTCTTTGTTTCTTTTCATATGAGGGAACCCGTAGATGGACGAAATTGATGTCCTCTTGGATGCGGCACGGGATCTGATCGATCTCAATTATTATACCGAAGCCATGGCGATGCTGGCGGACGTGATCCGGCGATTCCCGGACGAACCGGACGCCTACTACCTGCTCGGATGTTCCGCCCTCAATCTTCGTATGGGGGCGGAAGCCTTCGGCTTTTTCTCCATGGCCAATGAACTGTGCCCCGATGAGTCGGATATCCTCTCCGGCATGGCGGACGCGTGCCTGACGATGGATCGCCTCGACCTTGCCGATACGTTTATCACCCGGGCGGAACAGGCGGAGGCCGGCAATATAAATGCGGCCATATCCCGGGGGCACTACCTGGAACGGATGGATCTCTATGAAGAGGCGGTGGAACACTACCGTACGATTATGAAGTCCGATTCCGGAAACGACTATCTGAACGCCCGAATGGGATACTGCCTGATGAACATGGGCATGTTCGAGGAGGCGGCGAAGGAGATAGCGGGATACCTGGCGGAAAATCCAACCGACAGCGAGTGGCATTTCCAGCTCGGTCTCTGCTATGGCAACATGGGTATGCTCGACGAGGCGATCTCCACCTTCAACTACCTGGTTCGCACAAGCCCCGACGATCCGATGGCCCGGGCTTATTTGGCCCTGGCGATGGCCGATAAGGGCTGGATCACGGAGGCCCAGCAGGAGATCACCCGGGCCCTGCGCATGGACCCGGACAACCCGAGGGTCCAGGAGATATACGACGACATCATGGGCCGGGACGAGGGCGGGGCATCTTCCGGGAATCCGGGGGATTTGGCGGGACTTTTCGCCCTTCTGTTGATTCTCAAGACCATTTCCGACAGAAGTGAGCGGTTTCGACGGACGTAATGGAGCTGAGCCGGCGGGTTCTGCGTTACAAAGACACGGACGAAGCGATCATGAATAAGAAGCCCCCCGTATGAATCATACGGGGGGCTCTTCTCTTTTTTATTTGCTCCGGGATGTGAACTTTTGGGCGCGTCTCGGAGAAGGTTTTTAAGAGGGGAACATGTCCGAGAAAAATTGTCCAACCAATCGTGCCATCTGTCCCTCGTATCCCATATAGAAGTGATCGGCGCCGGGGACCACCTCGAGCCGTTTCTGGCCGAGCAATTCCTCGAACATATTCCTGAGAGATTCCAGGTCGCAGAAATCGTCCCGATCCCCCGATACGAAACAGACCGGCACACCCGGATCGGTCAGGTAGGAAAAATCGAACATGGAGACCGGGGGCGACACCGCGGCCCAGGCCAGGATGTCCCGATCGTCCAGGGCGTGGCGAATGCCCACCCATGCGCCGTAGGAATAGCCGGCCATGAGAAGCGGTCGGCCCTTTGTTGATTCGTGGTGCTTTAAAAATCTCGCCGCCGCCGACACGTCGCGGTAATCGTCCAGCCCACCGATGGACGCCCCGCCGCTTTTCCCGATGCCCCGGAAGTTGAACCGGAGTACGGAAAATCCCCGGGATGACAGCTCATCCCTCAGCGCCTCGACGACGTTGTTATACATGCTGCCGCCGTAGTGCGGGTGGGGGTGGCAGGCGATGACGACGGGCGCCGCGTTTCCGGTAATCGTCAGGGCCCCTTCCAGCGTTACATCTCCCGACGGGATGCTCACGAATTGTTCCATCAGTCAATTATCTCCAGTCAATATCAAATTGCTCGCCGCTTTCTTCGAGGAATCGTTCGGGATTCGGATCGTCAAGATCGGTGATGCGAAAGACGCACCGGTCGCCTTCGGAGACGGCGGTGTATGCAAGCGTTTCGCCGTCCGGCGACCAGACCGGACCGAAGAGAAAGCTCTTATGTGAAAGGATCGTCTCCGAAAAGTCGCCTGTGGGGGAAAGGAAAAGAAGGTTCGATGAAACCGGTCGTGCGTTCTCCTCGTCCATCGTCCAGGTGAAAAGGGCGATGGTATCACCATTGGGGGACGAGGCGCCCCTGCCCACGTTTGTTACCGGGTCGATGGAATCGACCAGTACAATTTCTCCGGTGACCGGGTCGGCGGTGGCGAATGTATATTCGAAAGACGTACCGGAACCCGGTTCCACATGATAGGCAAGCATGAGGCCGCCGCCGGGCAGCCAGCCGATCATCCGGGTGGTGAAGCCGGGTCGGAGGGTCTTTACCGACCCGGTCTCCAGGTCTATGACGCCCACGGAGATCGATTCATCCCCCTGCTCGTCCACAAAGCCCTGGGTGGCGTGGTAGGAGAGAAACCGCCTGTCTGGAGAGAGCGAGAGATCGGTGATGAGCCTTTTTTCGACCTCGTGGATGACCTCGCCCACTCCCCGCTTGAGATTATAGAGAAAGATCTTTGCGGGGATCTGCGAGGACGGGGGGATAGAGACGTAGGCCAGCACCGTGGGGGTGATCCAGATGTGCCCCGCGATCTCCAGGGACGAGGGGATAACGAATGCTTCGGATGAGGCGGAGCGGGGAGCGACGATGATATCGCCCCCCAGCTCGTCGGATTCTCTGATGATGAAGGCGACATAGGAACCGTCGGGCGATATCCTGGGTCGGCAGAGGACTTTTCCCGTCTCGTCGGTCGAATATACCGTGACGGGATCCGTACCGGACGTAAGGGACAACACCTCAAACAGCACCGTCTCTTCTCTTTCGTTGGTCGATTCCTCCGGCGCCTCGGATGCAACGATCCTGCGGCCGATATACACCATGCCGCCGTCGGCGGCGGCATGGGTGTCGAAATCCATCCCGGGGGCGGACTCCCGCACGATCGGCACGAGGATCGTCTCGACAAAAGACGTCACCCACATCCCCTCGTATCCCGGAACATCGGTATCCGCAACGAAGATATCTGCCGCATCCCGCTCGGTGTCTTTCCCGATGCCCACCTTGTAGGGGAGGGAGGGCGCGTCCGGCACCTCGAAGACGAACGCGTCGTAGCCCAGGGAGATCAGCTCGTCCGCCGCGATCTCCGCGTTTTCCCGGGTGGAGAACGCCCCCATCTGGACGGTGAAGTAGGTGGTGGATTCCTCCACGAGATCCGCCTCCGCTGTCGGCGGGACGTCGCCCGTGGGGCCGTCGTCTGCGATGATGTCCGCCGGCGTCAGTGTCTCTTCAAGGGGAATGATCGGCGGCGGCTTAGGCGTTGATTCCGTCTTCGAGCAGGCGAGCGGTGCCGTGAGGATGATGAACACCGCCAACATGATGATCGGTCGGAATCCCACGACTCCTCGATACTTTTTTCTCATCAATGCGCCTCACTCCAGTTTGTGCCGGTATGAATGTCCACCACGATCGGAACGGAGAGTTCCAGCGCCCCCTCCATCTCCTCCCGGACGGTCGATACGGTTTTTTCCACCCGCTCTTCCGGGACCTCCAAGACCAGCTCGTCGTGGACCTGTATGATCATGCGGGAGTCGGGGAGTTCGTTTGTGAGGCGCCGGTCGAGGGTGATCATGGCGCGCTTGATGAGGTCGGCGGCGCTCCCCTGGACGGGGGTGTTGATGGCCATCCGCTCCGCGAAGGACCTGACGTTGCGGTCGGAGCTTTTCAGCTCCGGCAGGTATCGCCTCCGGTCCATGATCGTGGTGACGTATCCATCGTGTCTTGCCTGTTCTATCACGCCGTCCATGTACTGTTTGACGTGTGAGAATTTCTCGAAGTAGGAATCGATGAACGCCGCAGCCTCGTCCCGGCCGATGCCGAGTTGCTGGGAGAGGCCGAAGGCGGAGATGCCGTAGATAATGCCGAAGTTGATGGTCTTCGCCTTCCTGCGCATATCTGAGGTGATGTCCTTCGGATCGACGCCGAATATCAGCGAGGCGGTGCTGGCGTGCACGTCCTCGCCTTTGAGGAAGGCGTCGGTGAGGCCTGAGTCCTTGGAGAAGTGGGCCAAGAGCCTGAGCTCTATCTGGGAGTAGTCTGCGCTGAGGAGGACGAAGCCCTCCTTCGGCACGAAGGCCTCCCGGATGCGACGTCCCTCTGCGGTACGGATCGGAATATTCTGGAGGTTCGGGTCCGAGGAGGAGAGCCTTCCGGTGGCGGCCACCGTCTGGTTGTAGGAGGTGTGAATGCGTCCCGTGTCGGGATTGATCAATTCAGCCAGCGCGTCCACGTAGGTGGATTTCAGCTTGGCCAGGCTTCGGTACTGGAGGATGTCTTCGGCGATTGGATGTTGGGCAGACAGTACCGTCAGGACGTCGTTATCCGTCGAATAGCCTGTTTTCGTCTTTTTCACAGGGGTGATGCCCATCTTCTCGAAGAGGATCGTCGCGAGCTGTTTCGTGGAGTTGACGTTGAACGGCTCTCCCGCCTGATCGATGATTTTCCCCTCCAGGGTTGCAATGTCTTTTGAAAATGCGACCGAGAGGGCGCCCAGGATATCCCGGTCCACCCGGACACCGGCCATCTCCATCCGGGCGAGAACCGTCAAAAGCGGCATCTCGAGGTCTCTGAAGAGCGACCGCACCGACCTCGCCTCCATGAGGTCTGTCAATATCGGCACCAGCCGGTACACGAGATAGGCGTCCTCGGCGGCGTATTCCGACGCCGTCTCGATCTCCACCTGGTCGAAGGTCAGCTGATGTTTCCCGCTGCCGGCGACGTCTTTATAGCCGATTGGACGATGCTGCAGGTATTCGAGGGAGATGGCGTCCAGGCTGTGGCCCCGTCGGGAGGGATTGATGAGGTAGGACGCAACCATGGTGTCGAAGGCGATCGGGTTGATGTGGATGCCGTAGCGGGCGAGGACGATGTAGTCGTACTTGATGTTCTGTCCCGCCTTCGGGACCCGCGGGTTTTCTAAAAGCGGCTTGAGGATCGAGAGCGCCGTATCCCGGTCGATCTGTTTGGGCACGCCGAGATAACGGTGCGCCAGGGGGATGTAATACGAAGATGCGTCGTCGAAACAGAGGGATACCCCCACAAGCTCCGCCTGCATGGGCACGGTGGAGGTGGTTTCCGTATCCACCGAGAGCAGCGGGGCTTTGGATGCCTGTTCAACAATGTCCGAGAGCCTCTTTTCATCCAGCACCGTCTCGAAGGGGATGGAAAGCCCCCCGCCCGTATCCTCCAGCTTCTTTAAAAGCGTGTGAAAATCAAGCTCCCGAAAGAGATTCGCAAGACGCTCCGTGTCCGGACTTATGCGTTTTGCAGCATCGATGTTGAACGTGATGGGCACATCCTTCTTGATGGTGAAGAGCTTCTTGGAGAGCGCCGCCTGATCCCGAAATTGCTCCAGGTTTTCGCGGCGCTTTCCTGAAAAATCGTCGATATGGGAGAAGATCTCCTCGATGCTGCCGTATTTTTTAATGAGATCCACGGCGGTCTTCTCGCCGATGCCCGGCACCCCGGGGATATTGTCGGACGTGTCCCCGGAGAGGCCGAAGACCTCCAAAAGCCCGTCGCCGGTTACGCCGTATTTTTGTTGTACGGCGTCGAGGTCTGTGGACGTGTCCTTCATGGTGTCCAGAAGCCTGATCCGATCGCTCACGAGCTGGGCCATGTCCTTGTCGCCGGTGATGATGATCGCATCGCAATCGGGGGGGAGGTCGGCGACGACGGTGCCGATGATGTCGTCGGCCTCGTATCCCTCCAATTCGAAATGGGTGATGTTGTATGCGTCCAACAGCTCCTTGATCTTCGGTATCTGGGGTTTGAGGTCATCCGGCATCTCCGGGCGGTTCGCCTTGTAGTCGTCGTAGATCTCTTTTCGAAACGTGGGGCCCTTTGCGTCGAAGGCGACGGCCACGTAGTCGGGGTTGAGGTCGTCCAGGACCTTGGTGAGCATATTGTTGAAGCCGAAAATCGCCCCGGTGGGGAATCCGCCGGAAGTCGCCAGACCCCGGATGGCGTAAAACGCCCGATAGATATAGGAGCTGCCGTCTATGAGGGCGATGGTTTTTCGTGACATGGCATAAAACACGCGAAAATGATTGTCGGGGATGGTTATAGTAATAAACTTAAGTAAAAAGATTATACTATTTTCGGGGAGAAATAAAAAGGGTTAATAGATAAATAAAAAATTTTAGTGTGTGTCAATAAATAAACTGAAACAGCAAAGGACTATCTGAATATGTAATGATTTCCGCCTTTTTGGGAGTAATCCTTTATCCAAAAACCTCCAAAAAGCATGGAGGACATCGCGCCGAAGCTACAAAAACCTGTTCAAATAACGACCAGAGGGGAAGGCCCAATGATATCGACGGGATGAATCCTTTTTAACATCCCAAGACTTGGCAGGGCGACATTCGCCCGTTAAAAAACGGTCCTGTATGACTCTCTCGCCCTCCTCAGGAATCTATCAAACGCCGTGTGGCGTGTCAATCTTTTTACATCTTGACATGGCGCATATACATGTGAGAACATCACAAAGGGAGAAGTGCACGGGACCGAGCTCCCGTGTAATTATTTAAAACTCCGCCCGTCCGGATTGTGGATGGGCGGTGACAATGTGCGATCGGGATGCGAGATGGAGGATAACAAAAACCGGGGCGGCAGCCTGGACTTCATACGGCGGTTGATCACCGCTCGGCAATCATTGATCTATGTGGTGACCTGGGAAGAGGGACGACTGCAGAAGCTTTTGGAAAAGCTGGCGGCGTCCATGTTTTCTCACCCGGTGAAGTTCTTCGTTTGGGAAAACACCGTGGGTCTGACCCTGGAGGGCCGAAGTATCGAGGAGACAAAAAACCCCCTGGCGGCCATTGACTACGCCATGACCCTCAAGGAGAACGCCTTTTTTCTCCTCAAGGACCTTCACCGGGAAATGCGGAACAACCCGGAACTGGTTCGAAAACTCAGGGACGCATACGACACCCTGAGTGCCTCGTACACGGCGCTGTTCATCGTATCTCCGGTGCTGGAGCTCCCTTTCGAGCTGACCAAGGAGATGACGGTGGTGGATCTGGAGCTTCCCACCCTCGAGGAGATGGCCGCACTCTTTGATTCAATGGCGAATTCCTATGCGAAATCGAGGGGGATGAAGGTCGCCCTCTCCGCCAATGAGCGAGACGCATTCATCCAGGGTGTCGTGGGGCTGACCCAGGATGAGGCCAGAAACGCCCTGACCAAGGCCATGCTGGGACGCCAAACCCTGGACCTCTCCGCCCTGGATATCGTCCTGGAGGAGAAGCGCCAGCTCATCCGAAAAAGCGGCATCTTGGAATTCATCACCAAGAAGCCGAATATTGAGGACATTGGGGGCCTCGAAAACCTGAAAACCTGGCTCAACGCCAGGACCAAGAGCCTCTCGCCCGATGCGAAAAAATACGGGCTGGAGCCGCCCAAGGGATTTCTTATGACCGGGATCTCCGGCTGCGGCAAGAGCCTGACCGTCCAGGCCGTCTCGTCGTTCTGGAACATCCCCCTCATCCGCCTGGACATGAACCGAATATACAGCGGCGTGATGGGATCTCCGGAGGAAACCCTCAACACCGCCCTCAGGACCGTGGAGGCCATGGCCCCCTGCGTTCTCTGGATCGACGAGATCGAGAAGGGCATCGGCTCCTACAGCGGCGAAAGCCGGGACATGATCGTCGGCCGGATATTCGCCATGTTCCTCACCTGGATGCAGGAAAAAGAGAAATTCGTATTCGTGGCGGCCACCGCAAATGAGATCGACATGCTCCCGCCGGAAATCCTCCGGAAGGGGCGGTTCGACGAGATATTTTTCGTGGACCTGCCGGGCATCTCGGAGCGCGCCCAGATATTCTCGGTGCACCTGAAGAAGAGAAACCAGGACCCCCTCAATTTCAACGTGATGGATTTCGCCAAGGCCACGGAGGGATATAACGGATCGGAAATCGAACAATGCGTCATCTCCGCGCTCTTCCAGGCGTTTGAAGAAAACCGCGCCCTTTCCGCCGACGATATCATGAGGGGCATCGGCCGGATGGTTCCCCTCTCCAAGACGATGATAGAGGACATCAAGCGGATCAAGCGGTGGGCCTTCAACCGGGCGGTGCTGGCCAGCAAGCCGGAAAAGCCTGGGGCAACAACGTCCAGCACTCCCCCCAGACGGGATCAGCAGAAGGCGCCCCAGGAAGATATTATAAAGACGTCGTTTTCCTGATGCATATTCGCACACGGAGGCTCACACACCGGGTACACCCCTGATGAACGAAGACAGTCAAAACGACCCCCTGAAACAACGGACCATATCCCTCGTCGCCGTAAGAGCCGTCCCACGGCAATTGTGTGCTTCGACCGGCCGGGTCCGATCGCATGACTTCCTTTACTCCCCCCGGTCCTATTTTCCACGATGGAATCGGTGTCGCCGGAGTGTCGATCCCAGGGATCTCTCACACCGGGTGATCGGCATGTTTTTATTTTCTTTACTCTCTGGTACGTAATCCCATGGAATCGTTTCTACTCCAGGTTATATTGATATTCTTTTTAATCCTGGCCAATGGTTTTTTCGCAGGCTCCGAGCTCGCCATAATCAGCACCCGCAAGCGGCGCGTTAAAGCGCTGGCCGAGGGGGAAGATAAACCGTCCGCAAAGGCGCTGTTGGAGCTGAAAAACGACCCCGACCGCTTTCTCTCCACCATCCAGGTGGGCATTACCGTCATCGGCTCCCTGGCCTCCGCGGTGGGGGGCGCCGCGGCGGTGAAGATCATCGAGCCGGTGATCTCGAAGCTCTCCATCCCGTATCTTGCCGATATGGCCCAACCGATCGCCATTATCCTGGTCGTGGCGATCATCTCCTACTTCACGCTGATCCTGGGGGAACTGGTCCCGAAATCGGTGGCGATCAGGTTTTCGGAAAAAATCGCCCTTGCCGTCGCGGGGCCCATCCGGTTTATATCCCGGGTGACAAGTCCGGTGGTGAAGATACTCACCGCGTCGAACCATTTTGTGCTCAAGCTCCTCAAGATCAGCACCGGCACCGATTCATCCTTTCTGACCGAGGAGGAGATTCTTTCCATCCTCAAGGAGGGAGAGGAGAAGGGACTCATCGACGAGACGGAACATGAGTTGATTCACTCCATCTTCGAATTCGCCGATAGACAGGCGAGCGACGTCATGGTGCCGCACCCGAAAATCAAGGCGGTGGACATATCGTGGTCGAAGGATCGGATCCTTACATTTATCGTCGAGACCGGCCTTACCAGGTACCCGGTGTATGAGGTGGATCTGGATAACGTCCTGGGATTTATCAAGAACAAGGATGTGCTGGAGATGCTGGTCACCACGGAATCGTTTGATATCGAAAAAATCATTCACAAGCCCTATTTCGTGCCGGAATCGAAACTTATCAGCGATCTGCTCCGGGAGATGCAGAATGAGCGGGTGCAGCTCGCAATGGTGGTGGACGAATACGGGGATATCGCGGGGCTCGTGACCATGGAGGACCTCCTGGAGGAGATTGTGGGGGAGATCGAGGACGAGCACGACGATCTTGCCAACAGGTTGGTGAAAAAATACAAGGACGGCACGATGATCATCGACGGATCCACCTCCATTCGTGATCTCATCAACCTGCACGGCATGAAGCTCTCCGAGTCGGATGATTTCGAGACCATTGCGGGGCTGATTCTCTCCCGCCTGCAATCCATACCGAAAGGGGGAGAGGTGATTCGTCACGACGGGTATAAATTCACCGTGGTGAACGTGGAGAAGAATCGAATCGACAAGGTGCGGGCCGAAAAAGAAAAGAAGTCGGAGAGAATCCTCACACACGTCACCCAGACTTCGATACCCGATGATTCCGCCTAGTGGATCACGGGAACCGTTTCCCCTTTTCCCGTTGACAAAGAGACACGCCCTCTATACTATGCTGTGGGGGGCGTTTTTTATCCTTCCGACGGGACATCCGGGTGGAAGTCATACAGGCGAGGCCCCCCACCGGTATCCATGTTCGATAGGACGGCTCTTATGGACGATATCGACCGCAGGATACTCGCCGTTATACAGGAGGATTTTCCCCTGACGCCCGATCCCTGGGAGCGGGTGGCAAAGACGGCGATGGCTGACTCTCCTGATGTTCTGACCCTCACCGGTGATGAGGTGCGCCGTCGTGTTGCGCGCATGCAAAAAGGCGGCGTCATCCGGCGCATCGGCGCGGTGCTGAACCCCCGCTCCCTCGGGATCGTTACCATGCTGGTCGCAGCCAAAGTCCCCGAAGATCGTATCGACGAATTTGCACAAACAGTGAATGAAAATCCGAGGGTGACCCATAACTATCAGCGGCCGGGGCCCTACACCGTCTGGTTCACCCTCTGGGGGAAGAGTAGGGGTGAGATCGAGGAAACGGTGGATGAGATCGGGCGCCGGACCGGCATCGACGAGATTTCCCTCTTTCCGGCGGTGAAGACGTACAAAATTCGGGCGGTGTTCGACGTCAAGAGCAAAAAAGGCGACGCATCCACGGGCGACTCTTCCTGAAGACGATTCCATTCCTTATGATGCGAGGATGCCCGAGATAATCGAAAGATCATGACCCAGAGACCTGCGCTCATATACAAGGTGGTTGAGACATCGGTGGTCACCGACGAATCGCTGGAGAGGATCATCAACGAATACGTCGCGTCGGGCTGGGTGTTCGATGGGATTCAGTTCGCCATCCGGGACGCCAGTAAGCGGCCGGCGATGGCTTTTATCATTTTTACCAGAAACGATACCGAGGAGAACGATGTCGAGCAAGGCTGACGTGCTGCACAGACTGCTGGCCAAGCTCATCGACGCCCTGTTGGTGGGGGCCGCGTGTCTGGTGCTGTATCCGGTGGGCGTAATGATCGGCGCCACCTATATCATCATCGCCGACGGCCTGTTTGAGGGACGAAGCATCGGGAAATACATCATCGGCCTGAGGGTGATCAGAGAGGAGGACGGGGAGGAGGCCACCTTCACCGACTCTTTTATCAGAAACGCCCTGTTCGGGCTGATCGTCCTGTTCGGCGTGGTGCCGTTTCTCCGCTGGCTGTTGATTCTCTCGGTGGGGCTTCTGATCGTTCTCTTCGAGACCTATTATGTGGTCGCAACGGCGGACGGGCGCAGGGTGGGGGACCTGGCGGCGGGAACGCTGGTGGTGGACGCTCCCCGAAAGAAAAGGGAGACCGGGAAGGAAGAAACGCCGCCGCCCGCGAAGCGGGCTCAAAAGCCGCCCGGTGGCCCCGGGAAAAAGACGTCGAAGTCCGCATAGGGGGGGTGAGGATGTATCCATGCGGCGGGTTGACGGGTTCCGGAGAGATCCACATGCGGATTTTTTCTGAGTGACCAATAGGGAAAGGCGGGATCGCGGGTGCGGGTTGTTCCCGAATAGGGACTTTTTCGGATATCCGATGAAGAGACGCCCTTCGGACGCTTGAACTATAACACACGCCTTAATGAATATATGGATGCGCCCATGACACTCATCCCACTGCCGACATCGTCTCCGCCGACACAGGAAGAGCTTCAGGCCAGGATCGCGCGGGTACAGGAAAAAATCACCTCCGGAGGATATGACTGTTACATATCGTTTGATCCGGTCAACATCTACTACCTCACCAACTTCGCCAATTATGTCCACGAGCGGCCCTTTATCCTCATTATCCCCTCCCGGGGAACGCCGACGATGCTGGCCCCCGTCCTTGAGTTGACCCACGTCAAGACGAAGGCTCGCTGTCCCCTGGAGTATCTGACCTACTATGAATTCCCCGCACCGGAGGGAGAAAACTGGCAGGATATCTACCCCACGGTCTTTCCAAAAGATCCGATAGTGGGCATCGAGGGGGCGCTGCCGTCGGCCATTCGGGAGGCGACCCCGGGGAAGACGGTCATCGACGACCTCATCGACGATGTCCGCTTGATCAAGACCGATTACGAGATAGCCAGGACCGTGCACGCGTGCAACATCCTCAACGAGGCCCATCGAAAGCTCCTTGAGATCTGCCGCCCCGAGGTTCTGGAGGTGACCATCTTCAGCGAGGTGACAGCCCTTATGATGGGACGGATCATCACCGACATGCCGGACGCCAATTATATCGTCACAAAGCCGCTGGCCGGCGTCGCCCCCCCCTCCACGTCCCACGACCCCCACTTCGTCCTGACTCCGTTCATTGAGATGGAAACGGGCGGTCCCCACGTTTCCGGCGTGGGGGGGCAGATAGACGGGTATGGTGCGGAGATAGAGCGGTCGTTTTTCCTCGATACGGTGCCGGACGCCGCCCGTCGTCCCTTCGAGGTGATGATGGAGGCAAGGGGGCGGGCGTTCGAGCTGTGTGTTCCCGGTTCGGTGTTTTCGGATATAGACAGGGAAGCCCGCAGGATCATCTGTGACGCCGGATTCGGAGATCATATCCTTCACCGCACCGGTCACGGCCTGGGCATCACCGGGCATGAGGCGCCCTATATCGCCCTGGGGGACGATCGGGAGGTGGAGCCGGGAATGATCGTCAGCATCGAGCCGGGCATCTACATCGAGGGACTGGGCGGATTTCGACACTCGGATACGGTATTGATCACGGAAAACGGCCCGGTCTCTCTCACCAAGGCGCCCGATCGGCTGGAGGACCTGGTGTTGTTGGATTGAGCCGTCCAGTGGGGGGCGTGGAGGGGACATGGGATGAGAGACAGTGAAAATCCGTATCGCCTTTTCGGGAGCGGATTCGGAGATTATTTTCATTCTTCTCATTGATACAGAGAGGTACTCATGAGCGCAAGACCGAAACCGATTACCGATCCGCCGTCCGCGAGTGAGCTGGGCGAAAGGCTCGCTCGGGTCAGGAAGCTGATGGCCGAACACTCTCTCGACTATTACGTCTCCTTTGACCCGGTGAACATCTACTACCTAACGAACTTCGCCAACAACGTTCACGAGCGGCCCTTCATCCTGGTCATCCCGAAGGAGGGGACGATGAGGATGGTGAGCCCGCTCCTTGAGACGGTTCATGTCAAGACCCGGGCGCTGTGCGAGCTGGAGTACGTCACTTATTACGAGGTGCCGTCCCCGAAGGGAGAGAACTGGTACGATATCTACCCGAAGCTCATCGACACAAACGCCCGAGTGGGCGTGGAGGCGGCCATGCCCCTGGGTATCTCGAAGGCCACCCCCGGTGAGCAGGTGATGGTCGATATCATAGACGAGGTGCGCCTGGTCAAAACCGACTACGAGATCGGAAGAAGCGTCCATGCCTGCGACGTCGTCAAGGAGGGGCACCTGAAGCTCATGGAGGTGTGCCGCCCCAACGCCGTTCTGGTGGCCATCTACGGCGAGGTGGTCAGACATATGATGGGCAAGGTCCTGACCGATATTCCCAACGCGAACCTCATCGTCAGCAAATTCGTGGGCGCCGTGTGGCCCCCGTCCATATCCCACGATCCGCACCTTGTCCCGACCCCGTATCAGTTGATGGAGGAGGCCGGCCCCCACGTCTCCATCGTCACCGCCCAGGCGGACGGCTATGGGATGGAGGTGGAGCGCACCTTCTTTCTGGGCTCCATGCCCGACAAGTGCAAAAAGCCCTTCGAGGTGGTCATGGAGGCGCGGGCGAAGGCCTATGAATTGGCCAAGCCCGGGGCGGTGCTCTCGGACATCGATCGGGCCGCCAGAAAGATCATCTGTGATGCCGGCTATGAGGATCACATCCTCCACCGCACCGGCCACGGCCTGGGCATCACCGGGCACGAGGCGCCCTATGTCGCCGTGGGGGACGATAGGAAGCTGGTGCCGGGGATGATCATCAGCATCGAGCCGGGCATCTATAAGAAGGGGGAGGGGGGCTTTCGCCATTCGGATTCGGTGCTGATCACAGAAAGCGGGAACATCAACCTCACCGACGTTCCCGACACCCTCGATGACCTGATTATACCTTTGTAATGATTCCCGTATATGAGTATGCCGGGCCGTCGTGGGAGAAACGACGGCCCGTCCGCACATTGTTTCTCTCATCATTCAAAAAGGATTTTTCTCATGTCCGAACGCACACGCAATACGTCGGAGTTTGTCGAAGGCGGCTCGTCTGCAGTGTATACGATGGTGATCGTGGCGTTTCTGTATCTCATCAACTATATGGATCGCATGGTGCTGTCGGCCACGCTTCCCTTAATTAAGGAAGACCTGATGCTCACAGACGCCCTGTGCGGCTGGCTTGGCACGATTTATTTCATCGTCGTGGCGATATTGACGGTGCCGGCGGCCATCCTCTGCGACCGCTGGAGCCGGAAAAAGGCGTTGTCCGTCATGGCCGTTGTTTGGAGCATCGCCACGTTTCTCTCCGGCGTCGGCGCGAAGTTCTCCCACGTTTTTCTTGCCCGGGGGGGTGTGGGTGTCGGCGAAGCCGGCTTCGCGCCCGGAGGCGTCGCCTATGTATCCGGCTCCTTTCCCGAAAAAAACAGAAGCAAGGTGGTGGGGGTGTTCAACCTGGGCGCTCCCCTGGGCACCATTGCGGGACTGGTGATCGCGGGATACGTCGCCGAGGCGGATCTCTGGGGCCTGGGGTGGCGGGCGCCGTTTTACCTGTTCGCCGTTCCGGGAATTATCCTGGGGATACTGGTGCTCTTTACCCGGGATTACCCCACCGATTCCCGGAAAACCTACCGGATAGACGGACAGGACAGGGGCGTCACAGGCGCCATCCTCTGGATGCTCAGGACGCCGACGCTGTTGTTTTCCTACCTGGGGGTGGCGGCCATGAGCTTTGTGGGCGCGGCCCTGGGTCACTGGCTCCCCACCTATTTCGTCCGCAGCCGCGGCATAGAGGTGGGTGCGGCGTCACTTTTGATGGGCGGCATCATCGCCGCGTCGGTGTTCGGGCCGATTCTGGGCGGCGCCGTAGCCGATCGGTGGAGACAAAAGAAATCCACGGCGCGCCCCCTGACCGCCGGCATCATCGCGCTGCTTTCGGGCATACTGATTTACGTCAGCTTCTTCATTGATATCGCGGGCCTCAATAAGGTGGCCTACGGTATCTTCATCGCCGTGGGGGTGACGTTGTTCGCCTACGCGCCGCCCGCCTATTCCATCAGCCAGGACCTGGTGCCGAGAGGCTTACGGAGCATCAGCATGGGAACGCTGGTACTGGTCACCTACGGGACCCTGGCGGCCTACGCCCCGGTGGTGGTGGGGTGGCTGTCGGACCTCTTCGGCGCCCCGGGTGAGCCGAACCTCGTGATGGGATTCATGGTTGTGCCGCTGGTGGCGTTTTTCGGCGCGTTCTTTTTTTATATGTCACACCGATATCATGATCGGGACATGAAGCGGTTCCACTCGTGATCGGGTGACGTGCACACGTTGCGAAAAAGGGGGCGATGGGCATGAAGCTCGCGAAACTTCACACGGAAGGCTTGTGGTTCGCGGACGAATGGGGCCGGAAGGTCATCCTTCGGGGCGTGAACCTGGGCGGGGACTGCAAGGTGCCCTACCCGGACGGGGGGACCAACATCCCGTCTGATTTTTCCGATCACCGGGAGGTATCGTTTACAGGAAGGCCCTTTCCCATAGATGAGGCGAAGGAGCATCTCACACGTCTCAAGTCCTGGGGCGTAAATGTGCTCAGACTTCTCACCACCTGGGAGGCGGTGGAGCACCGGGGTCCGGGGGAGTACGACACCGAATACCTGGATTATTATGCCGAGGTGTGTCGGCTGGCGGGCGAATACGGGATGTATGTCTTCGTGGATTTTCACCAGGACGTCTGGAGTCGGATGAGCGGAGGTGACGGGGCGCCGGCGTGGCTGTTTGAGACGGTGGGCCTTGATTTTACGAAATTCCATCGTGCCGACGCCGCCATCGTGATGCAACACGCCTATGATTATGACGACCCCCGACCCCGCCAGGAGGACAACTACCCCATCATGTGCTGGGGCAGTAACATGAATTACCCGGTCAACGGCATCATGTGGACCCTCTTTTTCGCAGGCACGGATTTCGCCCCACAGTTCACCGTCGAGGGGAAAAATATTCAGGACTACATGCAGGAACACTATCTCGGGTGCCTCCGGGAGGTGGGAAAAAGGGTGGCCGATATGCCCCATGTCCTGGGGTTCGACACCCTCAACGAGCCGAATCCGGGCTGGGTCGGGAAATTCCTGGATGCCACCTATATTAAATTGGATCGGGAGCGGGATATCGTGGGAGTGGTGTGGGAGCCCATCAGTTGTCTCTTTTCGTCTCACGGCAACCCGGTGACCCTGCCGTTCACGAAGGTCCGCTACTTCCCCCCCGGCTTGGCGACAAGCGGGATGCAGGAGGTAAATAAAGACGGCGTTTCTATTTGGCTTGACGGGCGTACCGATCCGTTTCAAGAGGCCGGCGCCTGGCGGATGACAGACGACGGCTACGAGATCATAAAAAATGATTTTTTCAGAACCGCAGGCGGTCGGGATGTGGATTTCGGCCGTGACTATCTGACCCCCTTTTTCCACAGGGTCGCAGAGACCGTCCGGGAGATACGGCCGGACTGGATGCTGTTTGTGGAACGTCCGCCGGAAGACCTGTTTTACCGGCAGGGTCTCCCCGAGGATATCCCGGAAAACTCCGTGAACGCCACCCACTGGTACGACATGGCGACACTGGTGCTCAAGCGATTTATACGGTGGGTTACCCTCGATTACTTTTTTAAAAGGCTGGTCCTGGGGCTTAAGGGCATAGAACGGATGTATCGCCGCCAGCTCGGCCTCATCGGGGATTCGTCGAATAATATCCCCGGAGGCGTTCCGTCTCTCGTCGGCGAGTTCGGAATCCACTTCGATCTCGCCGGCGGTAAGGCCTACCGCAGGTGGGCGAAGGGAAAGCGGGGGCCGGGGATATGGAAGGACCACATCACGGCGCTGGACGCCATGTACAACGCCCTCGACGCCCTGATGTTCAATGCCACTCTCTGGAACTATACCGCATCGAACAGCAATGATCTTACAATCGGCGACGGCTGGAATCAGGAGGACCTGAGCGTCTATTCCAGAGATCAAAAGGACAATCCCGACGACATCAACAGCGGCGGACGGGCGCTTGAAGGTTTTGTTCGGCCCTATCCGCAATACGTTCAGGGGACGCCGAAGAAGATCGAATTTAGAAGAAAGATGGGTCTCTTTACCCTGGTGTTTGACGCGGATCCGAAGATCGATGCGCCCACGGAAATTTTCGTGCCGAACATCCAGTATCCAAACGGCTTTCGCGTGGAGGCGGGGGGCCTTTTCGTGGAGGAGGAGAGGGCACACCAGCTTGTTCGCATCCGGGCGGCGGAGCCGGGCGAGGTCACGGTGAAGATATCCCCCGGTTAGAATGGGGGATGTGGTTAACTATATAACAAGACGAGGACCGCATGCGATACACCCCGGGTGCTTCCCCGGGGGACGACACGGGTGGAAGAAAGGGAAGAAACCATGACACTGAAAAAACTTCTAATCCTGCAGGTCATCTATGCCGTGCTGGGTGTGGGATACAATGTGATCAGTTACCTGATCGTCTCCGCTGGGGGTGAGGCGTTGTCGTCCACCGTTCCCGTGGTCGGCGGGGCGTACATGCTCGGCTACGGCGTCTGTCTGATTCCCGGTTTCTTCAAAAAGGTCGTGCCGTACCGGGTGCTGATGGGTGCGGCGATCTTCATCTTCGGTTACGGCGGCGTCGTGAAGCATATCCTGAACGCCGCCGGTGGGCACACCGACCTCTACAGCTCGAAGATCGCCTTCATCCTGGCGGTGGGCATCAATGTGTTCGGCTTGGTGTGGAACATCTGGGCCGCCACCGGGAGGTTCTCCGTCGACGAGAGGGCATAAGAACAATCCCATGAAGTGGAAAGTATTTTTTTGAGAGCATCAACACGATTGGACCGACATAATGGATGAGACATCGATAGAGAAAAAACTTCATTTTCCCGCCGAGCGGCACAGGGATGTCGTCAAGAGGGTGACGATTATCGGCATGGTGGTGAACGTGGCCCTTACCGCCCTGAAATTCGCGGGCGGCATCATCGGGGGAAGCCAGGCGGTGGTGGCCGACGCGGTGCACAGCCTGTCCGACATGTCCACCGATGTGGCGATCCTCGTGGGGGTGGGTATCTGGGAGAAACCGGCCGACAACTCCCATCCCTACGGGCATCGCCGTGTGGAGTCCATGGTCACCCTCGGCATCGGAATCCTGCTCGCTGCAGTGGCCGCGGGCATATTCTATAACGCCGTGTCGACCATTATGGAGCCTCATGCAAAGGGCCCCGAGTGGATCGCGTTCTGGGCGGCGATCGTCTCCATCGTATCCAAGGAGGTGCTTTATCGCTGGACGGCGGCGGCGGGCAAAAAGATACGATCGGTGGCCCTCACCGCCAACGCCTGGCACCACCGCACCGACGCCCTGAGCTCCATACCCGCGGCCCTTGCGGTGGCCGGAGCGCTCATTGCGCCGTCCTGGGCGGTGTTGGATCATATCGGTGCGATTGTCGTCTCCATTTTCATCTTCAAGGCATCCTACGACATCGCCCGCCCCGCATTCGACACCCTGATTGATCGGGGCGCGCCGGATGACGTCATCGGGGAGATCGAGCGCATCGCAATGGAGACCAAGGGCGTGGAATCGGTGCACAAGATCCGGACGCGCTACATCGGTGGGGAGTCGATAACGGCGGACCTGCACATTACGGTTGATGAGGATTTGTCCGTCCGGGAAGGTCATGACATATCCGAAGAGGTCAAGAGGAGGCTCATTGAACTGGCTCCCGATGTCATCGACGTGGTGGTGCATCTCGAGCCGCACGGGGAGCCGTGACGGGATCGGTGGGCATTCCGCCCGGCGCGCCCGGAAACCGGCATATAATTCGATATCACGTTTGAACGCGTACCGATGACTTATTCCCCTCTTTATACGCCGGGCCGAACGACACGTGATATCGGGCGTCGCCGACCCGATATTTTATAAATTCATTCGATACTCCCCGGATACAACGTTTCCTCTTCCTATACATTTTCCGGCGCGACATCCGTGATGTCCGCCGAAGGATCGGCGCCGATGTATCTGTTCACGATACCGTAATATATCGGTACTCTCACCGGGAGACGTCCGTCTCCGATACATCCCGCCGTAATGCGGTGCGGGAGATATCCGATCTCCAAAACGTCCACGGACACGCCCGTTTCTCATCAGTGTATCAAGTGAGCCCGTTGTTCTTTCATTCACACTTCTGTGTTTAGGCTTGACTTGCATGGGTCGATGGGATAACGTATTTGTTTATGGTATAAAAAAGGGGGCGGCCGGCTGTGCATCCCCTCCCGTTCCCGTGGAGAATAGATGTGACACAGGACAAGAAGAAGAAAGAGAATCAAGAAGCGGCGACACAGGATCAATCCGTCGAGTCCTACGAGGGCGACCTAATCCAGATCAGAAGGGAAAAGCGGGACGAGATCAGAGCGACCGGAAGGACGGCCTATCCAAACGACTTTCGGCCCAAAAACTCCGCCCGTCAGGTCATCGATGAATGCGGTGCGTTGTCTAAGGAAGAGCTGGAAGAGCATCCCCGGACCTATGCGCTCGCCGGGCGCATCATGTCGAAGCGGGATTTCGGCAAGGCGGCCTTCGCACACATTACCGACGATGGGAATCGCATACAGGTCTTCTTCCAGAAAGATAGGCTGGGCGAGGTCTTCGCCGATACCAAGAAGCTGGATATTGGGGACATCATCGCGGTCGAGGGGGAGGCCTTTCGCACGAAGACCGATGAGCTGACGATCAGCGTCGGCTCCGTCAGGCTTCTCGTCAAGGGGCTTCGGCCCCTTCCGGAAAAGTGGCACGGATTGACGGACGTGGAGACCCGGTACCGGCGGCGCTACGTGGACCTTATGGTCAATCCGGACGTGCGAAGCGTCTTCGAGACCCGTTCCCGGGTCATCACCGCCGTAAGGACCTTCTTCACCGAGAGGGGCTTCATCGAGGTGGAGACGCCGATGCTGCACCAGATCGTGGGGGGCGCTACGGCTCGTCCGTTCATCACCCATCACAACACCCTCGATATGGACCTCTTCCTCCGCATCGCCCCGGAGCTCTACCTCAAGCGGCTCCTGGTGGGGGGCATGAACCGGGTGTTCGAGATAAACAAGAACTTCAGAAACGAGGGCATTTCCACCCAGCACAATCCGGAATTTACGATGCTCGAGTTCTACCAGGCCTATGCGGCGTTCGAAGACCTGATGAGCCTCACCGAAGAGCTCTTCGTCTCCGTCGCCCGGGAGGTCACCGGACGCCACATTGTGGAATACCAGGGGAAGACCATCGATTTTTCGCCCCCCTGGGAGAGAATCACCATGTTTGATGCGACGATCAGATACGGCGGCATCGACGAGGCGATCCTCACTGACGAAAAAAAGATGCGGGCAAAGCTTTCCGCCCTCGGAGTGGAGCCGGATCCGAAGTGGGGATGGGGGAAGCTCCTGGTGGAGCTGTTTGAAAAGAGCGCCGAGGACAACCTTTTAGGTCCCGTCTTCATCACCCGGTTTCCCACCGAGGTCTCACCCCTCTCGCGTCTCTCCGACGACGATCCGTCGTTCGTGGATCGGTTCGAGCTGTATCTCTCGGCGATGGAGGTGGCAAACGGCTTTTCGGAGCTGAACGACCCCGAGGACCAGGAAGCCCGGTTCCTCAAGCAGCTTGAGGACGGGGATTTCGGCGAGGGGGTCCGGGAATACGATCGGGACTACATTCGCGCCCTTGAATACGGCATGCCCCCCGCCGCGGGCGAGGGCATCGGGATAGACAGGATGATCATGCTCCTTACCGATTCCCCCTCTATACGGGACGTTATCCTCTTTCCCCAGTTACGCGAAAAGGACTCTGAATGAATTACGAGCTGCTCATCAGCAGGCGTTATCTCAGGGCGAATCGAAAGAACGCCTTTTTAAACATCGTCACCATCATCTCCGTCGGCAGCGTGGCCCTGGGGGTTGCGGCGCTGATCGTGGTGATGGGCGTGATGACCGGCTACCGGGAGGATTTGCAGAAGCGGATTCTCGGGGTGTACTCGGATATCATCATCTATGCCGATGTATACGCCCAGAGATACCTGGACGACGTCCCCTCCTACCGGGAGGTGATGGAAAAGGTGGAGAAGATACCGGACGTGGTGGCGACGACGCCGTTCACCTACAGTCAGGTGATGCTCAGCACCTCCGATGGCGGAGTCTCAGGTGCCATTCTCCGCGGTATAGAGGTGGAGACGGCGCCCGACGTGTTGGATATCGAGGACTATATCGTCACCGGAAGCCTGGAGGAGATCACAAGGGCGGATGGGGAATACCCGGGGATCATCCTCGGCAGTGTGCTGGCCGAAACACTTGAGACCGGGTACGGCGACGTGATCTTCATGCTCTCCCCGGGAGAATCGTACACGTCGTTGGGATTCTCCCCGAAGATGCGGCGGTTTCGGGTGGTGGGGATCTTCGACTCCGGGATGTACGATTTCGACTACTCGTTCGCGTTCATCGACCTGGCCGCCGCCCAGGATTTCTTCGACATGGGGGATACGGTCTACGGCATCGAGGTCAAGGTTCAGGACATATACGACGCGTGGAACGTCAGTAGAAAAATAGAGACCGTACTGGACATGCCATTTTTTTGGCCCCTGGATTGGATGAAGATGAACGTGGACCTGTTAGAAGCCCTGCAGATGCAGAAGGAGGTCCTCTCCATTATCCTCATCATGATCGTGCTGGTGGCCGCGTTCAACATCGTCTCCACGCTCATCATGATGGTGATGGAGAAACAGAAGGAGATCGCCATTCTCAAGTCCATCGGGGTGTCAAACGGCGGTATCATGCGTATTTTCATATACGAGGGATTGATCATCGGCGTGCTCGGGACGCTCATAGGCGTTTTGAGCGGTTTGGGCCTCTCCTTTATATTGGGACGCTCTAAGATCATCAGCCTCGATCCGAGTATCTATTATCTCTCCTCGCTGCCGGTCAAAATCGTCGGCACGGACCTTTTGATCATCGTCCTGACGTCCATCTTTCTCTGTTTCCTGGCGACTCTGTATCCCGCGTGGCGGGCCTCCCGGATGGACCCGGTTGAGGCGATGCGATATGAATAAATCCGCATGGTTTCGGCGTTCGGTCGAATCGGTTCGAAGCGGAACGTATCGTCCCCTCTCACGTCGTGAGTTTCTCTATCGACATGCGGGGACGGGAATGATATGATTATTTAGCGACGCAGCCATGAACTATGAACTTCTCATCGGTCTCAGATACCTGAAGGCCAAGCGCAAGCAGACCTTCATCTCCATTATCAGCGTCATCTCCGTCGGCGGGGTGGCCCTGGGGGTGGCGGCGCTGATCGTGGTGATATCGGTGATGTCCGGTTTCAAGGAAGATCTGCAGCGAAAGATCCTCGGCGCCTACCCCCACCTGATTGTCGAGTACGACCGGGAGGCAATGGATGCGGGCGGGCAGCCTGCGTACCCGGAACTGATAGCCCTCATCGAGGAAGTCCCCGGCGCCGTCGCCGCGTCTCCATATGTAAAGGGCCAGATCATGCTCACCGGGGAGTTCGGCGGCGCGTCCGGGGCGGTCATCCGGGGTATCGACGTGGAGACCGCCCACGAAGTGCTCGGCCTGAGCGAATACGTCTCCCCGGAGGATCTTGCGCGTCTCCCCGAGGGGGAGGAGGAACTCCCCGGCATCATTATGGGAGAGGGACTGGCCAGGAACATGGCGGTCATCGAGGGAGACGAAGTCCTGATGCTTTCGCCCGAGGGCGCCATCTCTCCCCTGGGGCTGGTGCCCCTGACGATGCGGTTTCGCGTCGTGAAGCTGTTCAACGCCGGGCTCTATGAGTTTGACGCCACGTCCGCCTTTATCGCCCTGGAATCCGCCCAGGAGTTCTTCAACATGGGAGAGGAGGTGACCGGTGTCGAGGTGAAGGTGGAGAATGTCTACCGGGTCGATCGGGTTACCGCCGTACTTGAAGAAGAACTTGATAGGGGTTTCGTCATCAAGGACTGGCGGGAGATGAACCAGAACCTGTTCGCCGCCTTGAAGCTCGAAAAGCTGGCCATGTTCATCATTCTCGTGATGATCGTGTTCGTGGCGACCTGCAATATCGTCTCCACCCTCATTATGATGGTCATGGAAAAGAATCGGGATATCGCCATACTCAAATCGATGGGCGCGAACGACCGGAGCATCATGAAAATATTCATGTATGAGGGGTGTATTATCGGAATATTCGGGACGATCCTGGGGTTGATCACAGGACTCTTGATCTGCGGGGCGCTGAAGCGTTTTGAATTCATCAAGCTCGACCCGAGCCAGTTTTACATGACCACCCTGCCGGTGAAAATCGACGTCAGCGATATTTGTATCATCACCATCGCGTCATGTATCCTGTGTTTTGTTGCCACGTTGTATCCTGCCTGGCGCGCGTCACGGCTCGATCCGGTGGAAGCGATTCGTTATGAATAGCCCAGATGGGATGAAGGGGGATTCATATGGTTGATATAAACAAATTGAAGCAAACGGGCATCCAGCTGATTGCGAAGGGAAACTGGAAAAAGGCCCTGAGTGAATTCGAGAAGGTGCTCGAAGCGGCTCCCAATGATACCTATGCCCTGCTCAAGGCGGGGGATTGTTATCACAAGCTGGGCAACGATGACGACGCCCTCAAGCGGTATGACCGGGCCGTCAGGATTCACACAAACGACGGAGACGTGGTAAAGGCCATCGCCATCAACAAGCTGATGCTCAAGGTGAATCCGGATATTCCTCAGATCAACGCGAGGCTCATGCAGCTGTATAATGAAAAAGTTGCGATGGATGAGGAACGATTTCAGCCGGCGCCTGCGGCGGGAGAGACTACTTCCGTCGAGGACACCGATGTCGAGGGGTTGGCGTTCGAGAGCACCCGTTACGAGCTCCCGGAAGACGACGCGGCGGTCTCCAATGAAGAGATTATGGGCCTCATCGAGCCGTCGTCTCCCTCTCAGAAGTCGGAATTCTCCCTGGCGAGGAAGCGCGCCGGTGAAACGGCCGGGGGTGGTGCGGATTCATCGGGGGACAGCATGCTGGACCTCATCGAGCCGTCGTCTCCCTCGCAGAACTCCGAGCTTTCACTGAAGAGAAAGGGTGCACGACCGGAGCCCGTTATGACCGAGGCATGGGAGGAGGTACAACCGAAAAAGAGGATCAAAGCGCCCCGGACCGAGCTTTTTTCCGAGCTTTCCCAACAGGAATTCCTGGATGTGGTGGAGCGTATCAATCACATCGAGTTTCCCGCCGGGAGCCTGATTATCAGGGAGGGTGAACTGGGAGACTCCATTTTCATCATAGCATCGGGCGAGGTCAGCATCTTCCGCAATGACAGGTTGGGCAACGAGATGTGGATTACCAATCTGGAGGAGGGGAGCTTCTTCGGCGAGTTCGGATTCTTTGCGGAATCCAGGCGTCACGCCTCCGTCCGGGCGGTGACGGATACGGTACTCCTTGAGCTGACCACGAAAGATATAGCGATCATCGTTGACAAACACCCTCGGGTGACACAGATAATGTTTGAATTCTACAAGCGGCGGGTACTCGACAACCTGGTCGCCATCTCTCCCATGTTCTCCGTGCTGAACCGGGAGGAACGCCTGGAACTGGTTGGTACCTTTGTCCCCAGATCATTCAAACAGGGCACGATTATCATGAAGGAGGGCCATCCCGGGGACGACATGTACTTCATCCAGAAGGGGCAGGTAAAGGCTTCCGTGATGCGGGACGGCAAGGAGATATTGATCGCCACACTGGCGGCGGGTGATTTCTTCGGGGAGTATGCAACGATTACCGGCAAAAACAGGATTGCCACTGTTGAAGCCCTCACCGATGTTAACCTCGCAAGGCTTCACCGGGAAACGGTTAAAAAGATTGTAACCGTACATCCGGAGATTAAGGACGTTCTTCGAAAATATATCAAAGAGCGGGTACAGATGGTTCTCTCGACCATCGCCCAATACAAACACAGAAAGGACGAGTCCGGAATGATTTAGACGACGTCGGGTGTGGGCATGCCCAAAAAAACCGGGAGACCGACGTCGACGCCCGGCCTGGCGGCGATCAATGGATGATCCCCGGAATCAGACGTGTCGATCTATTCGTTTGACTGACGAGGTAAAGGAGTCGTTGTTATGAACGGCAATAGAAAAAAAATCACGGCGCTCAAGGATCAGGCGTCTTCGTATCTGACCAAGGGAAATGTGGAAAAGGCCATCAAGACGTACACGGAGGTGTTGCAGCTTTCTCCCAAAGAGCCCCATGTGATCATGAAGATCGGCGATTGCCATATCAAGCTGAAGGATAAAAATGGGGCGATAAAATATTACAGCCGCGCCGCTGACATTTATGAAAAAGAGGGATTCGTCGTCAAGGCCATCGCTGTAATCAAGCTGATGCTCAAGCATGTCCCGGACTCCCCGGAGCTGATGTATCGACTCAGCTCTCTCTATGAAGATCGGATCAATGTTCAGAAGCCCGAGCTGAAGATTCGTGAATTCGATGCTGAGGTCATAGAGGACGCCGAGGTGGTGGAAGAGGAAAAGCCGGTCGCTCGTATCGCGCTGTTTTCCGATTTCAACCAGACGGAGTTTATGGCGGTGATGGAAAAGCTTCGTCATATTGATGTCGGGCCGGATGAAAGTATCATCAATCAGGATGACTCAGGGAAATCGATATTCGTGATCGCCTCGGGCGAGGTCGGGGTATATCGAGAGGACGAGGGGGGGAACGAAATATGGGTGACGAATCTGCATGACGGGGATTTCTTCGGTGAATTCGGCTTTTTCTCTGAATCGAAGCGAACCGCGACCGTGAAGTCTATCAAGGAGACGACGCTTCTGGAACTGACCAAGGAGGATGTGGACCTCCTCATAAACGATCATCCCCACATCAGGGAGGTTCTCTTCCGGTTTTACAAGGAACGGGTTCTGGACACCCTGCTTGCGGTATCACCGCTGTTTTCCGTGCTTCCTCCGGAGAAGCGCAGAGAACTGGCGGGGAAATTTTCTCCCAGCTTCCTGAGAAAGGGGGAGATCATCGTCACCGAGGGTGAGGTCGGCGACCAGATGTATATTATACAGACCGGTGAAGTTCAGATGGTTACGGAACGGGAGGGGGAAAAAATCGTTCTGGCACGTCTGAAGGCGGGGGATTTTTTCGGGGAGGTCTCGGTATTGACGGGAAAACCTCGGACCGCCACCGCCGTGGCCGCAAGCGACGTGAGGATCGCATCCATCGGCAGGGAGAATATTCGCGGAGTCGTCAAGGAATACCCGGAGATCCTGGAAACTATAAAGAAACATGTAAAGATGAGGATGGAAGATACCATATCCACCATCATGGAATACAAGAATCGCCGGGATGAAACCGATCTCGTATAAACCCGATATATTGAGCGAACAGACGGCAATCACATACCCCGTGATTGATCGACGGTGCACAGATCCTTACGGGACGTTTTTGGAGTATGCCCAGTGAGCGGGAAAAAGGACATGGCGGCATCGCTCAAGGCCGAGGCCGAAAAACATATGGCCAAAGGGCGGTGGGAAAAGGCGCTGGACGGGTACCTTTGCGTCGTAAAACTCGTTCCCGATGACGTCCGTTCTCTTTTTAAGGCGGGAGATTGCGCCAGGAAGATGAACCGAAAGGCCGACGCCCTCAACTACTATGACAAGGCCGCGAAACTCTATGAGGCCGAGGGATTCGTCGTCAAGGCCATCGCCGTCAACAAGCTGATGCTTGATTTGGAACCCGAACTCGATCATGTCCAGGAGCGCCTGTCGAAACTGTACGAGGCGCGGATAAAGGATGCACCGGTTTCCGGAAAACTCGGTGTTTCGTCCGGGGGAGGTGCGAGCGAGCCCTATCCCCGCTCCGAGCTCTTTTCGGGATTATCTCACGATGAGTTCATGGCGGTGGTGAAAAAGATGGAACCCATAGAGGTCCCGCCTGATACGCTCATTCTGTCCGAGGGAGATCCCGGGGATTCTCTGTATATCATCGCGTCGGGGGAGGTGAAAATCTACCGGGAGGACCATGCGGGGGGGGAGATCTGGATTGCAAACCTGGGGGAGGGCGAGTTTTTCGGAGAATTCGGATTTTTCTCCGGGGCCAAACGGTCGGCGTCGGTCAGGTCCCAGGAAGAGACGACGCTTCTGGAGCTTTCGAAAGAGCGTATGAACTCCATCATCTCGGAGAGGCCCCGGGTAAAAGAGGTCCTGTTTCGATTTTACAAGAGTCGTATCCTCGATTCACTCCTGGCCATTTCACCGATATTCTCATCGCTGCCGAGAGAGAAAAGAAGATTCCTGGTTGAGGCATTTACCTATACAGAACAGAAAGCGGGCGCCGTCATCGTCTCGGAAGGAGACGTGGGCGATCGTATGTATTTTCTCCAATCGGGACAGGTGCAGGTATATACGGAAAAAGAAGGAGAAAGGATCCACCTGGCGGGTCTTGCCGAGGGCGATTTCTTCGGCGAGGTATCCGTTATCGCCGGAAAGCCGAGAACGGCGACGGTGGCGGCGATTACGGACGTCCAGCTTGCCGAGATAGTCCGAGACAGCCTTATGGATATTATTGAAGGGCATCCTGAGATTATTGAGGCCATCAATCGTTTCATCCAAATGCGGGTTGAAAACACCATATCGGCGATTATGGAATACAAAAACAGAAAAAGCGAAAGCGGGTTGATTTGACGTCATGACACTCATGCAGGCTATCGATATTTACAAGACTTATGCCAGTGACGGCAAGCGTGTTGAAGTTCTCAAGGGACTGGACCTGACGATTGAGAAGGGTGAGGTGGTCAATATTCTTGGCGCCTCGGGAGTCGGAAAATCGACTCTGCTGCACATCCTCGGCGCACTGGATCGTCCATCCAAGGGAAGGATCATTCACGGCGGTGTGGACGTGTTCAGCCTCACCGATCGAGATCTCGCGGCGTTTCGAAACAGGAAGATCGGATTCGTCTTTCAGTTTCATCACCTGCTCCCGGAATTTACCGCCCTGGAAAACGTGATGATGCCGTGCCTGGTGGCCGGATGGCAAAAAGCGAAGGCCATATCCGCCGCCCAGGAGGTACTGGGAAACCTTGGGCTCGGTCATCGACTGCTTCACAAACCTGGAGAACTGTCCGGGGGAGAACAACAGCGGGTGGCGGTCGCCCGAGCCATTGTTTTGAGTCCGGACCTGGTTCTGGCCGATGAACCCACCGGCAATCTCGATACGAAAACGAGTGAGGAAGTTCATCACATGCTGATGGAACTGAATAAAGAGAGAGAGATCACCATGATCATCGTGACCCACAACCTCACCATGGCGAATCTCAAGGGCAGAAATTTGAAGCTCATCAACGGGGCGTTGATCGATGCCTGAAACCTATTCTTCAAAAAGACGCCCGGTTTTTTTCCTTTACATACGGAAACCGTTTTACTATAATAGGCGGACCGTTTATGGTGACCGATATCTTGTGCCATATATATGGAGGACATAATGGCGAAAAGAGTCCTTATTTATTTAATAATAGCATCTTTGACGGCGGTGTTCTTTTGCACTCCGGCATTCGCCGCCCAAAAAGGTGTAAAAATCGCGGTGCTTCCTTTTTCAATATATTCCGCCGAGGATCTCTCTGATTATGAGACCGACGTGGCGGATGTTTTACTGTCCGCACTTGCGTATCATGAGGATATCGTTCCCATCGATGCGCTGAAAGTGGCGGATGCAGTGGGCGACGTCCGTCCCGACGAGATGGACGAAGACTTTGCCCGGAGCGTCGGCAGAAAGGTCGGAGCCCGTTACGTGGTGCTGGGGAGCATGACGAAGGTGGGAGAGACCATCAGTCTTGACGCCCGATTGATTGATGTTTCCTCAAAAGCGGAGCCGGAGCGTTTTTATATTGAAACCTACGGCATCTCCACCGTTCTCGATCGGGTCGCCGAACTGGCAAAACGTATCAACGAGGAGATCTTCGCCGATCAGATTATCGTAAAGGTAACCATCCGGGGAAACAACCGCCTGGCCGATGAAGACATCATCGGCACCATCCAGAGCCGTGAAGGGACGCTTCCCTATGAGCGTTTTCTGGCCGAAGACGTAAAGGCCATCACTCAGATGGGATATTTTAAAAGCGTTGAGGTTGAGACGTTCCCGGTAACCGGCGGTACAGAGGTGGTGTTTACGGTGGATGAACGTGAGTTGGTTCGGGAGATTCGGATAAACGGTGCGGACAAGGTTGATGTGGAGGATATTTTCGAGGCCATCTCAATTTCGCCCCCCGAAGTCCTCAGCACCCGGGAACTCAAGGAAAGCATCGAGGCGATCAAAGATCTGTATGCCGAAGAACAGTATCATGCGGCCGAAGTGGATTACGCTATTGAAAATATTACCGAAGATGAGATCCTCCTTGATTTTACCATCGTCGAAGGAAGAAAGATGATGGTGAAAAAGGTTGAATTTATCGGCAATGACAAGATTCCCGACAGAGTCTTGATGGCCGGCCTCGGAAACAAGGCAAAGGGCTGGATATGGTGGTTTACCGATCGCGGTAAGTACAACAAGGATGAAATAGACAATGATGTCGATCGTGTGACCGCTGTCTACTATGACAACGGGTATCTCGAGGCGACGGTGGAACCGGCGGACGTCGAGATGAGGGAAAACGGCATCTACATCACCTATCGCATCAGCGAGGGTGAAAAATATGAAGTCAGCTCCGTGGACATTTCAGGCGACCTGATTGTGGCCAAGGAAGACCTGATGAAAAACCTGGGAGTTCGCTCCGGCAAGACCTTCTCCCGGGAACTTGTGGTGATGGACCTGGAATATATGACACGGGAGTATGAAAACGAAGGCTACGCGCTTGTGGATATTCAGCCGCAGACGGATCTTGACACGGTCAACCATACCGTTTCGCTGAACTATTTCATCATTAAGGGTAAGAAGACCTACTTCGAGCGGATAAATATTTCCGGAAACACCAAGACCCTCGATAAGGTCATCCGTCGTGAACTGAGATTCTCGGAAGGCGATCTTTTTAACGGCGATGATCTGGAGCGCAGCCAGGAACGTGTACAAAACCTGGGTTACTTCGAGGAGGTCAACTTCGCCACGGAGCGGGGAAGCGCGGACGATCGAGTAGTGGTGAACGTGGATGTGATAGAGCAGCCCACAGGCCTCATCTCAGCCGGTCTCGGTTATTCCAGCATCGTGGAGGTGACCGGTATGGTTCGCCTTCAGGAGAGAAATCTGTTCGGCAGGGGATACAAGGTTTCGGTGGCGGCGGAATTCAGCAAGGTCAGTGCATACTACAACATATCCGCCGAGGACCCCTATTTTCTGGATACGAATCTGTCCGTGGCGGTGCGCGCCTACAATAACGCCCGTGAATACGACACGTATGACATGGAGACGATGGGGTTCGAACTCGGTTTTGGATATCCGATCGCCGATGATTTCCGGATATTCGTGAACTATATATACTACGATGCGAATGTCAATAATATCGATTATGACGCGGACGAAGATGTGTGGGATGTGGCGGGACATAACGTCACCAGTGGTGTGGAGACGATGGTAGTCAGGGATACTCGAAACAACATCTACAATCCGTCGAAGGGCTCTATGAACAGCCTGTCTGTTTTCGTGGCGGGTATCGGCGGCGATGAAAAATACTATAAAATGGTGTTCGAGAGCAGCTGGTACTTCCCGGTGGTTTGGGAACTGGTGTTTCACCCGAGACTCCTGGTCGGATATATGGACGAACTGGGAAGTGATGACATCCCGATCTACGCCCGGTTCTTCGCCGGCGGCCTGAATTCTCTCCGGGGCTTCGAACCGTACAGCGTGGGGCCGAGGGACCCGGATACCGGCGAATATCTGGGCGGGTATTCAGAGCTTGTGTTAAACCTGGAGATGATCTTCCCGATCGTGGAAGATGCGGACATCAACGGTGTTGTCTTTTTCGACATGGGTAACGTGTGGGGTGAGGGCGACGACTATGATGTCGATGATCTTCGCTACTCGGTGGGAGCCGGTATTCGATGGCTGTCCCCGATGGGTCCGATCCGGGTTGAATGGGGCTACAACCTCGATCCCAAGGATGACGAGGACGATTACGAATGGAACTTCTCGGTTGGAACCAGCTTCTAACATTTTAACCGATACACGAAAAGTGGGGGGGATGAATGCGATCTCCCCCTCTTTTATGTCATGTCGTATGTTCAGTGTGTAAATAGATGAAACGACTTTTTTCGTTGATATTGGCTTCTGTGATGCTTCTTGCGGTTCCATCGCTTGTGTGTGCCGAGGACGTTCGTTTCGGCGTGATTGACATGGTACGGGTGCTGGAGTTTTCAGACGCGGGGAAAAAGGCGAAAGAAGAATTGACGGGAAAGATAGACGCCGCGGAGAGTGACATCGTTAAAAGGCAGGAGGAGTTGCTTGCTCTCAAAGAGGAGATAGAAAAACAGGCCATGATGTTGTCCGCGGATGCCCTGGCGAAAAAAGAACGGGAATATCAGGACAAATTACTCGAGTACCAGCGGAAAGTTCAGGACTACAATTATGAGATTCAGAATAGGCAATACGAGCTGATGGATGTGATCATCTCCGAGACCAACACGATAGTGCATGATATCGCCGTTGAGGGAGGATATACGTTCATCTTTGAGCGGACAAACTCGGGGGTCCTGTACTTCCAAGATGACATCGATTTGACCGAAGATGTTATAGAGGCACTTGACAAATAATCAAAAAGGCCGCCGGAAGCGAAGACAACGGCGGCCGTTTCTCAATACACATAAAGATCATCAGAATGAAATGGCGGATAGCGGACATAGCGGAATTTCTGCAAGGTGAAATCGTCGGCGATGCGGATACGGTGATTACCGGAATAAGCGGTATCACCGAAGCAAGGGAGGGGGATCTCAGCTTCATCGCCCAGCAGAAGTATGCCGAATATCTTTCCACCACAAAAGCCTCCGCCCTCATTGTCTCCAGGGAATTCGCCGAGGCGCACATCCCTCTCATCAGGGTGGACAATCCATATCTCGCCTTTGCGAAATTTCTCACACACGTCACACAATCGGAGAGGACGTATTCGGGGGTGGCCGAAGGAGCGTTCGTGCATGGTGATGCGGATGTGGCCGATGAAGTGATTGTTATGCCCCATGCATACGTGGGGCGGGGGGCGGTCATTAAACATCGGGCGGTTGTTCATCCCGGCGTGTATGTGGGAGACGGAGCGATCATCGGAGAGGGGACGGTTCTCTATCCGAACGTGACCGTTATGGAGCGGTGTATCATCGGCGATCGCGTTATCATCCATGCCGGAACGGTTATCGGCAGCGACGGTTTCGGATTCGCCCATGACGGCTCGCGGCCGGTGAAAATACCCCAGGTCGGTATCGTCAGGATAGACGATGATGTGGAAATCGGCTCCAACTGCTCCATCGACCGAGCCGCCCTCGGTGTGACGTGGATTAAGAGCGGGGTGGTCATGGACAACCTCGTACAGGTCGGGCACAATGTGGTGGTGGAGGAGAACAGTATCATCATCGCCCAGGTGGGAATTTCCGGCAGCACGTACATCGGGAAAAACGTCATCCTGACCGGACAGGCGGGTATCATGGGGCACTTGACTATAGGAGATGGCGCCGTGGTGACGCCTAAGGCCGGTGTATCAAAAAGTGTCGGTCCGGGGGAAGTGGTATCTTCCGGTCTTCCGCAGCTCCCTCACAAGACATGGCTGCGGGTGGTTCAGACGATCCCGAGGCTGCCTGAAATACGGAAAGAATTGAATCGACTGAAAAAGCGTGTCGAGGAACTGGAGAAAAAAGGGCCGGAAGACGATGAATCAGCCGGATGATTATATTTCTGTTGAACATCTCCTGCCCTCTCGATCCTCAACAGTGCTGATAACGGAGATCGTCTCGCATGATCCCGATCACGGCATAACGTGCGGACTTGAGCTTCGTGGGGACGAACACTATTTGAAAGGACATTTCCCCGGCGCACCGATGTTGCCGGGAGTTCTTGAGCTGGAAGCGATGTTTCAGGCCGCCTGCCTCTGGTATGCCCTGAAGTCGGAACAGGTCGAGGACGAAAACGACTCTCTGAGAAAAAGAGCGTCGGACCTTGTGCTCTCAAAAATCCGTTCGGCGCGCTTCCAGCATACAATTATCCCGCCTCAATCAGTGGAAATAACGTCACGAATTGAAAATCAAACGGGCGATGAAATTCTCTTTTCCGGTTCAATCACAAGTCGGAACGATGAGAATCCACAGACATTCGCCTCCGCATCATTTCTTACAGTATTAAGTGGATATTCCCATGACCAATGAGATTCATCACACTGCGATTGTATCGCCCGAGGCGAAGCTCGGAGACGGAGTGAAGATCGGCCCCTATGCCATTGTGGGGGAGGGAGTAACGTTGGGCGATCACGTCTCGATCGCAGCTCACGCGGTTGTCGAGGGGAATACCGAAATCGGCGACAATACCGCAATTTCCCCCTTCGCATCAGTCGGGTCTCCCCCCCAGGACTCGAAGGGTATGGGTGATAACGGAAGACTTGTCATCGGCAGCAACAACATCATTCGGGAAGCGGTTACCGTAAATACCGGCACGAAAAAGGGGGGCGGACTAACGATAATAGGCGACGGAAATATGTTAATGGCCTATTCACATGTCGCCCATGATTGTCATATCGGGAATAATAATACTTTTGCAAACGTGGTGACCCTTGCCGGTCATGTGGAGGTGGAGGATTTTGTGGTCATTGGGGGGCTCGTCGCCGTTCACCAGTTCGTCCGCATCGGGAGAAACTCCTTTATCGGCGGTGGTATCGTCACCCAGAAAGACATCCCTCCCTACATCCGCGTCATCCAGGCCAAGGAGCGCGGGGCGAGGCCGATGGGATTGAACACAATAGGGCTGAAGCGTCGTGGGTTTACGGAAGAGACGATGCTCGCCCTGAAGCGGGCGTACAAGATTGTGTGGCGATCGGGGTTGCGTGTGGGCGATGCCCTGCAAAAGATGGAGGAGACGCTGTTTCACATTGAAGAGGTGAAACGCTTTGCTGATTTCATCCGCGCTTCGGAGCGGGGAATTGTACGATAGCCGACGGATTCCTCTCACACACGTGATAAGGGAACAACGCACGGCGTTTGCGTGTGCCGCATGAAATGTTACGGGCGCGGTGCGTAAGGCGATATCGATTCGGGAAAGGCGTGTATAATATGGCTTCTGAAAACAATAAACTCAAGGTCGGTATTATCGGTATCGGGTATCTGGGGAGGCTGCACCTGGAGAAATACCTGTCCTTCGAGGATGTGCAGGTGGTGGGAATTGCCGATGCAAACGCGGTCGTGATAGAACAGATGCAACAAAAGCACGACATAGAATGCAGTACGGATTATCGAACGCTTCTGGGCAAGGTTGATGCGGTCAGCGTTGTCGTCCCCACCTCACTTCATTTTGATATAGCGATGGATTTTTTTAAATCCGGGGCCGATGTGTTCGTGGAAAAACCGATTACCACGACGTTGGATCAGGCGAAGCGGTTGACAGAAACGGCGGAATCGAAAAACCTGCTGCTTCAGGTGGGTCACCTGGAGCGATTCAATCCGGCGATACTCGCACTGGACGGGACCCTTAAGGAGCCGCTCTTTATCGAGTCGCATCGGCTCTCACCGTTCCCGGACAGGAGTACCGATGTGGATGTGGTGCTTGACGTGATGATTCACGATATCGACATCATCCTGAACTTCGTGAAATCACCCCTGGTGCACGTGGACGCCGTGGGCGCTCCCATTATCACACCACAGATGGATATCGTCAACGCCCGCCTCAATTTTGAAAGCGGGTGCGTGGCAAACGTCACCGCCAGCCGGGTGAGCGCGGGGAAAATGAGGAAAATCCGTGTATTTCAGCACGATGCCTATATTTCCATCGACTTCGCCGCCCAGAATATCGATCTCTTTCGTCGGAACAGGGACGAAAACGGCCGGTTCACCATCGACATGGAGCACAGGGACATCACTTCCCGGGATTATCTCAAAGACGAGATTCGATCGTTTGTCGATGCCGTGAAGCATCGCTCAACCCCCCTGGTGACCGGACATGACGGCATCCGCGCCCTGGAAGTCGCATTTATGATCCAGGAGAGGCTCGAAGACACCATGGAAAAGATGAGGGAGCGGGGCCTCCTGGACGACGGACCCGCATCGTGATGACGGAATCTGATACAGCGCGTATACTCCAAGCGGAGAAGAGGGTTCTGATCGTCTCCGGGGAGGCGTCCGGGGATACATACGGCGCAGAGCTGATCAAACACATCAAAAGCATGAAGCCGGGAACGGAGTTCTTCGGAGTCGGCGGCCAAAAGATGAGGGATGCGGGGCTAGTGGCCCTTTCCCGCGCCGAGGATGTATCCGTCGTTGGATTTGTTGAGATATTCAAACAGCTCAGACCGATACTGAAGGCGCTTTCATCATTGAAGCGCTCGGTAAGAGAATTGACGCCCGACCTGGTTATTCTGATCGATTTTCCGGATTTTAATTTCAGGATCGCCCGGGCCGCAAAAAGAGCCGGTGTGCCGGTCTTTTATTATGTCAGCCCCCAGGTATGGGCGTGGCGGCGGGGGCGGGTGAAGACCATTAAAAAGAATGTGGATCGGATGATCGTGATCTTTCCCTTCGAGGTGGATTTCTACCGGGAGGCGGGGGTTTCCGTCGAGTTTTACGGTCATCCGATCATGGACGTCATCGGTGAAGGGAACGGGGACGATCGCTTGTTCGATCGAAAAAGGCCTCAGGTTGCGCTTTTGCCCGGGAGCAGGCACGGAGAAGTGGAGCGTCACATGGATGTGCTCCTTCGGGCCGGTCGCCTCATCATGGAGGAGATTCCCGGGGCGAAGTTTCGTATTCCCCTGGCGCCCACGCTGACCGAGGATCTGATTTCACCGTATCTGGAGCGGACTCCGCTGCCGGTAGAGATCGTGCATGGTGATTTTCACCGGGTTGTTGGTGCGAGTGATGTGGCGATCGCCTGTTCCGGGACCGCGACTCTGGAAACGGCGCTTCTCGGAACACCGATGGTCGTCTACTATCGGCTTAATCCGATGACGTACTTTCTGGGGCGCATGCTGATACAGGTCGATTATATTTCGATAATCAACTTGATTGCCCGGGAGTCGGTGGTCCCAGAGCTCATTCAGGACGACGCGAATCCAGAAAATATCGCGCGGGAGACGCTCAGATTGCTGACCGATGACGCCGCCAGGGGCGGGATGATCGAAAAACTGAAGGATGTCAAAAAAGCCGTGGGACTTCCCGGTGCGTCTCGGCGGATCGCCGCGCGGGTGGCGGACTTTCTGTATGGAGAGAATTCCTTTGATTGATGTGCGCGGGGTGTGAGGCGGCCTTTTGGGAGTGCCTTAAGAGTGAATACTTATCTGTTGTAGAATGAACCGCACGTGGATTGGAACAGTACATGCGGCAGGAAAGGGTATAAAGACATATGTCCAAATCTCGTGAAGAGTTGCCATCGGGCAAACAATTATTGAAGCTGTATCGACGGCTGCTGAAATTCGTCTGGCCGTATCGATATCGCTTCTCCTTTGCGGTCTTGATGAACCTGGCGTTCGCCGGGACGACCACGGCCATCGCGTATCTGATAGACCCCCTGGTGGACAACTTAATCTCGTTCAAGGACCTGGGCCAGTTAAAGGTGTTGACGATCGCGGTGGTCATCGTCAGCGTGTTTCGCGGCCTGTCGAATTTCCTGGGTACCTACAATATGCGGTTTGTCGGTTTGAGGGTCGTCAAGGACATCAGGGATTTGCTCTATTCGCATATCCAGAGACTGTCGCTCAAGTTCTTTTCGGGCACGCATTCGGGGGTGCTCATCTCCCGGATTAATAACGACGTGAATCTGGTGACCATTGCCGTGACCGATGCCGTGGAGGTGGGGGTCAAGGAATTTCTGACGATGATCTTCTTGATCGGTTTCTGCTTTTATCAGGACTGGTTGCTTTCGCTCCTGGCGTTTGTGGTGTTTCCCCTGATGATCTTTCCGATCGTCAGAATTTCCCGGGCGGTGAGGAAGATATCCACCAAGGGCCAGGTAAAGATGGCGGATTTGACAACCGTCATGATGGAGGCGTTTACCGGCGCCCGTATCGTCAAGGCCTTCGGAATGGAGGATTACGAGTCGATGCGTTTTGAAAAGGAAAACTTTCGACTGTTTAAAAATTACTTGCGCATCGCCCGGGTAAAGGCGCTGACCGGCCCCCTGATGGAGGTCATTGGAACCGTCGGTTTCGCCCTGGTGCTCTGGTATGGAGGGCTTCTGGCCATTGAACAGCTCAACGCCGTTCATTTCGGAAAGGGCGCGATGTTCGTCAGCAATACCAGTTACCTGGGCAAGTACGCATCCATTATCGCGGCCCTGGTGCTCATATATCCCGGTGTACGGGCTCTCTCCCGGCTGAACAACGCAATCCAGGAGGCCATCGCCGCATCGATCCGTATCTTCAACGTACTGGATACAAAGCCCGACATCACCGACAAAAAGGGGGCCGTCGAGATGCCTCCGATATCCAAGCAGGTGGAGTTTAGAAACGTCTCTTTTAGATATGAAGACGAATATGTTCTCAAGAACATCAACATGACGGTACAGACCGGTGAAGTGGTGGCGTTCGTGGGGATGAGCGGCGGCGGAAAGACCACCCTGGTGAACCTCGTCCCCCGGTTTTACGACGTTACCGAGGGAGCGATCCTGATTGACGGTGTGGATATTCGGGATGTCACCCTGAAATCGCTCAGGGGACAGATCGGCATGGTCACCCAGCAGACGATACTCTTTTCGGATACCATCAGGAACAATATCGCTTATGGAAGGCCGGAAACATCGGATGAGGAAATTCTCAGAGTTTCTAAAGCCGCAAACGCCCACAAATTCATCGAGCGCCTTCCGGACGGATACGAAACGATGATAGGAGAACAGGGGATGCGGCTCTCGGGCGGCGAGCGGCAGCGACTGTCCATCGCCCGGGCGATTCTCAAGGACTCCCCCATCCTCATACTGGATGAGGCCACATCCTCACTCGATACCGAGAGCGAGCTCGAGGTACAGAAGGCCCTGGAGAATCTGATGAAGGGACGGACGACCTTCGTCATCGCCCATCGGCTCTCCACGATTCAGCATGCGAACAGGATTATGGTTGTCGTCAACGGCGAGATCGTGGAAGAGGGGAGGCACGACGAGCTCCTCAAGAAGGGGGGCGAGTACCGAAAACTGTACGAAATGCAATTTAGAGACCAGAACAACATGAAGGCGCCTGAAGATGATCAGGACGGGGCGAAGCTCGAGGTCTAACATGCGTACGATATCCCGTCTGCGATTGTGACGTCTGCCCTCCTCGGGACAAGGTAAACGGCATGCCGATATGAACCCTTCGGCCGTGATCCCGGGGGGGATGGTGCACATGACGACCGGATGCCGTGTGCCGTCGTGGCTGATACATGAGTCGTACTACAGAGAAAAAAGAAACGAAGTATTCCTCGGGCATGGGTGCGGGAGCGCAAAAAGGGCCGAGAGGGATCGTGTTCTTTTTGTATTCGCTGTTCTTCCTCGTCTTTTTCGGTGTCGCGCTGATATATTATTTCCCGAAGCTTTTCGGCGACCGGGAAAGCAGACGGGGCGCGAAAGAGCGGTTCGGCCTTCTTGATACGCTCCCGGATCATCCGATCTGGATACATGCCGCATCCTACGGGGAGATGCTCGCCGTCGTGATTCTCATCGGCGAGTTGAGAAAACGATGTCCACAAATCCCCGTGGTGGTTTCAACCAATACGATAACCGGGAAAAACGCGGCCCGGGAAAAGCTCCCCGGGGTGCCCTGTTTTTTCTTCCCCTTTGACTTCTTCGTGACAATGAAGCGGTCCGTCGATCACGTCAACCCCCGGCTGGTTCTGGTGATGGAGGCGGAAATATGGCCCGGGCTGCTTCGAATACTCTCAAAGAGAAATATCCCCTGCGCTTTGATAAACGCGCGCATGTCTCCCCGGAGCTTCGGTCGTATGAGAAAGGTGAGACGTGTGTTCGCCCCTATCCTCGATGGATTCGATCGAATCATCGCCCAGTCCGACGTGTATCGTGAGCGATACGTTGAACTCGGGTACGACAACTTGCGCATAGCGGTATCTGGCAACATCAAATACGACGCTCAGTACCGGGAGGCGTCCGCCCCACCCGAGCTGTGTGAACTGATCGCATCCTCCCGTCCCCTCTTCGTGGCGGGGAGCACACACCCCGGAGAGGAAGGGGTGATCCTTGATGCGTTCACGGCCGTTCGGAAAGAGGTGCCCGACGTTCTCTTGGTGCTGGCCCCTCGTCACCTGACGAGATCCGATGAGGTGGCGGCGCTTATCGGCCGGTATCCATATCGAATGACGAGGCGTACCGACGGTGATGTCGGGCGGAAGGCCCGCGGGGTTGATATCCTGCTCCTCGATAGTATGGGGGAGCTGACGGGGCTCATCGCCGCTTCAGACGCGGCGTTTCTGGGGGGGAGCCTCATTCCCGGCGTGGGAGGCCACAACGTCCTTGAGGCCGCGGCTCAGAGGAAGCCGGTGTTGTTCGGCCCGTACATGGAGAACTTTCCTGACATTTCCCAGGCTCTCGTCGATGCGGGGGGGGGATTCGTGGTACGGGACGCCCCGGAGATTGCGAAAATGACGATACGTATGTTTTCCGATAAAAAGATGCGGGAGGATGCGGGGCTTCGGGCGATGGAGGTTGTGGAGAGCAACAGGGGGGCCGCCGTGCGGACGCTGGACGCCGTTCTGCCCCTGATCGGAGAGTCGTGATGGTTCCCGGGGGTTGTGCCGAACGCTGTATCGGGTGGGTGGAGCGGCTCTACCAGGACAGGGCCTCAAGATACAGGGTGATGCTGCTCTTTTTCCCGGTCTATCTTGTCGGCCTGATCTACGGCCTTGTCATGAAGATCAGGGCGTTTCTCTACCGGGTGCGGTTGTTCGAAAGTTATTCCGTTTCCGCGTGTGTGGTGAGCGTTGGGAATATCAGCGTCGGCGGTCAGGGAAAGACCCCGGTGGTGATGCACCTTGCTCGGAGGCTGACGGAGCGGGGGATTTCCGTGTCGGTGGTCTCCCGGGGATATGGATTTGAGGTTGCCGGCGAGTACCTGGTGGTGTCGGATCGAAACGGCCCCGTATGTTCGCCGGGCGACGCCCCGGACGAGGCGCTGCTGACAGCTTGGAGGAATCCGGGCGTATCGGTGGTCGTCAGCCCGAACAGGGTCGCCGCCGCCCGTGCCGCTGTTTCCCGGTTTGGGGCGCAGGTGGTGCTGATAGACGACGGATTCCAGCATCTCAGATTGCACCGGGACCTGGATGTTCTGGTGGCGGATCGGGTGAACCAGGTCGGAAACAGCTTGGTGTTTCCCGCGGGTCCCCTCCGCGAGCCGCTCTCCGCCGCGCGGCGGGGGGATGTCCTGTGGCTATCGGAAGCCGCGGTCGAGAGTACATCACATGAAGACGGGCCGGGCCCGATCGAGCGGGTGTGCGGCACGATTCCCCGGGTCTATTCCGTTCCCGTGCCTCTGGCCCTCGTTGACGGAGACGGGACGGAGTACCCTGCTCGGGCCCTCGAAAAAAAGAAGGCGCTGGCGTTTTGCGGAATCGCCAGGCCCCAGCGGTTTTTTGATACACTGGAAGACATCGGCGTCATCGTGGTCTACACGCTCCCCTTTCGGGATCATCACCGCTTTTCGGAAAACGATTACGCGGCGATAAACCACGTGGCCGCCCGTTTCGGGGCGGAGGTTATCGTGACGACGGAAAAGGATCTGATGCGAATCGGAGACCATACGCTCTCCCATCGGCTCCTTGCGGTGCGGATGGGACTGAGGGTACAGGAGGACGAGGGCGTGATTGCAATGATCGAATCGTGTGTGCGGGCATACAATGAAGAAGGCTAAAAGAAGGGCGGTGTTTCTCGACCGGGACGGCACGATCAACGTCGAGGTGGGATACCTCAACGATCCCGAAGAGCTGGAGTTGATACCCGGCGCCGCACAGGCCGTCGCCCGTCTCAATGACGCGGGCTTTATTGTGGTGGTGGTCTCCAACCAGTCCGGGGTGGCGAGGGGATACTTTACCGAGGAGGATGTTCATGCCGTCAACCGGCGGATGGTTGAGGTTCTCGGGCGGGAGGGGGCGCGTATCGACGGGATTTATTACTGCCCGCATCACCCGGAGTTCGGCGACGGGGAATATCGGAAAGACTGCGGGTGCAGGAAGCCGAATACCGGCATGGTAAAGCGAGCGATAGATGATCTCGATATCGACATTTCCCGGTCGTATGTCGTCGGCGATCACCTGGGGGATGTACTGCTCGGCGTAAATGCGGGGGCGCGGTCCATCCACGTTCTGACCGGCCACGGTATAACCGAGAGGGAGAAGCTGATTGAACACGGCATTGCTACGGCATATCTCGCCCGGGACCTGGCGGACGCCGTGGAACATATTCTTTCCCATACTACGGAGGAATTGTGACATGAGTATTGACAGGGAGCTGCTTGATATTCTTGCCTGCCCGAAATGCAAGGGGGATGTCGTGCTCACAGAGGGCGGGGACGGGCTGGTGTGTCACGCCTGCAAGTTGCTGTATGAGATACAGGACGGCATCCCGGTGATGCTGATTGACGAAGCGAAAAAGATCGAGGACTAAGAACACCGTGAATCGGATCATCGTGAAGGGCACAAACTGGATCGGGGATGTTTGTCTCTCCCTTCCCGCCGTGTACGCCCTCAGGCACATGTACCCCAATGCCGTCATCGATATCGCACTCAAAAGGCCTCTGGGGGGAGTGCTTTCGGGACTGGATGTCATCGACGGTGTTGTGGAATATTCCCCGGGATTTCAGGGAGAGCGCGAGCTGGTATCGAGGCTGAGACGGGATCGGTACGACCTGGGGGTCATCTTCCCCCGGTCCCTGCATGCTGCGGCGCTCATCTTCTTCGCCCGTGCCCGCCGCCGCCTGGGATACGCGGCGGACATGCGGTCTTTACTCCTGACCGATCGCGTCGAGCGGACGAAGGAGGTTACATCCCGGCATCAGAGCGAATATTATCGGCACCTGGTCTCGACGCTGGGAGACCCGGGGGAGCCGGTGATACCGAGGCTTTCCGTGTCCGACCGGGAGCGGGAAGAGGCGAAGGCGCTGCTCTATAAATGGGGGTGGCGGGGAAGAAGGCTCATCGGCGTCAATCCGGGTGCGGCCTACGGGGATGCGAAGCGATGGTACACCGATCGATTCGCCCAAGCCGCGGACATCATCACGGAAAAGCTTGACGCACAGGCGATTGTGTTCGGCGGTCCCCTGGAGGTGGACGTCGCGGAGGAGGTGTCCCGATACATGAAGAGAGCACCCGTCATTGCCGCGGGGAGGACGACGATCAGACAGCTTCTGGCCCTCATAGACTCGACCGATCTTTTTATCACGAACGATACCGGCCCCATGCATCTGGCGGCGGCCCTGAATGTGCCCCTCGTGGCGGTGTTCGGGTCCACGAATTCAACGACAACCTCCCCCATGGCCGAAACAGGGCGCTTCGCCCTGGTGCGTCATGAGGTGGAATGCTCCCCGTGTCTCGAGCGGTCATGTCCGTTGAAACATCACCGATGTATGGAGCTGGTAGAGGTGGGCGATGTTGTCGGCGCCGCCCTCTCTCTTGTGACATGACACAATACGATACACGGATCCGGGCATATTGCATAAGTAAAAGATATGCCGGCGGTATCACAAATACCTGGTAAATTGTGCGGATGTTGTTGATATGCTTGTTGTTTCTGGCTGCTTAATTATTAAGCAGATGCGGAAAAGTCTCGTAAAATCAAATGGTTCGATATCCGCGAGTCCCGCTTATCCACAAGTTATCCAGAACCCGAGCGCCCGATGAGGCTGCGCCTGTCGGAATTATGGAAACTCCCGCGAAAAATACGATGGTTGTTGAAAGCATCGAAGGCCGAAGCGGCACGCTGATGCTTCAAAAAAAAGTAACGACAGCCGGTGAGCGCTTTGAGCTGAGCGTGGGGGGCCATTACGTGATGAGCGCCGTCGACGGGCGCACGGAGCGGATGCTGGCAACACGGACCCTGGCGGACGTGGACTCACCCGGTCCCCTGACGGTGTGCGTGGGCGGCCTCGGCTTGGGACTGACTCTCGCACAGACCTTGTGTGACGATCGCATCAATGATGTGGTGGTGGCGGAGATAGAGGAGGCGATTGTCAGATGGAATAGGGTCTACCTGGCCCGTTTCAACGATCATGCCCTTTTCGATCGCCGGGTCACGGTACATACCGGCGATGTGATGGAGGTGATCAGGCGAAACAGGAGGCGATTCGACGCCATTGTTCTGGATGTGGACAACGGGCCGTCGTTTTTGGTGCGCGAGGAGAATGATCGGCTCTACGGCCGCTCGGGCCTGAAATCAATGAGACGTGCATTGAAGCCCGGCGGCGTCCTCGGCCTGTGGTCCCACCGCCCGGACCGGCGAATCCACCGGCTCCTGGATGATCTCTTCGATTCCATCCGCGTGACGCTCATCAAGGAAGATCTTTCCGATACGGATCTCTCAGATCGGGACTCCCCCGATCGGGATCTTCCGCCCACCGCGATCTACACGGCCAAACGCTCCCACAGGGCTCGTCGTACATGTATAAAAAAAGTATGAAAGAAGAGAGATGAATATTCTCGTCGTTCTCGCCCACCCGTCTCCCAAAAGCTTCAACCACGCCGTCGCCGATACCGTCGTCTCCACGGCCCGGGAAAACGGCCACACAGCGACACTCCTCGATCTGTATCGACACGGATTCGACTCCCACCTCCCCGAGCGGGAGATACCCACAAAAGGCGATGTCTCCCCGGAGGTAGAAGAGATGTGCCGGGAGCTTGCGAATGCCGACGGCATTGTCATCGTGCATCCGAACTGGTGGGGCCAGCCCCCGGCGATCCTCAAGGGCTGGGTGGACCGGGTCTTTCGTCCGGGGATTGCCTATCGGTTCCTGGAGGGAGACGATGGAGGGGGGGTGCCCGAGGGATTGCTCACAGCACAGGCCGCGTTGGTGTTCAATACCTCAAACACCCAGGAAAAAAGGGAGCGGTCGATGTTCGGCGATCCGCTGGAGCTCATATGGAAAAACTGTATATTCGACCTGTGCGGCGTCGATACGTTCTATCGGCGGATGTTCTCCGTGGTGGTCGACAGCACGGAAGAGGAGCGGAAGCGCTGGCTCGACGAGGTGCGGGACACCGTTCGCGCGTACTTCCCCCCGGACGGATAGACCTGTTCGGGGAGGGGAGAGCTGACGGGTTGGAGCGGGGTGCGTCCGGATCTTTCCGTCGAGCGACGCTGTTTACTTCTCCCCCCTCCGATACAGAAGGTCGTCCAGGGCCCACCCGATGCGGGCTCTCACGATGAGGGGAAAGAAGTCCGTCGTCTTCGAGATCAGCCTTCCTTTCAGTTTTTCGTCTCCGTCCACGTACCCTTTGAGTAGTTCACGGAAACGATCATCGGAAAACCATCCCTTTGGCGCGTTGTGATGGAGCCGGGCGAGCTTTCTTCCGGACCTGAGCAGACGCCGCAGGTTTGCGATGCGGCCCCGCATGCCGAGGGCCTTTCGCAACCGCGCCCGATCGAAATCTATAATGAAAATCCCGTCGTTTTCGTCCACCAGGATGTTGTGCATGTTCAGGTCGTGATGAAAGATTCCTGTGTTGTGCAGGGCGCGGACGGTTTTTCCGACGGAGAAGAGGAGGGAAGAGGTGTCCCGTCCCCGGTCGGTTTTCTCCCAGAGCGCCGTCACAAGCGATGCGGTGCGGGGTATTTCCGCGGTGACGATGCGGGCGCGGTATCCCTGAAGGAATCCGCATCTCTCCCGGGCGGAGGCGAGGGGATCGGGCACCGGGAGGCCCGCGACCCGGGCCGCCTGGAGAACGCGAAGCTCCCGTGTCTCTCTTCCGGGGACGAAAAAGCGTCCGCCCAAAAGGGCCCGCAAGAGCCCGCCGTGTCGGTAATCCCGGACGAATGCCGCTCCGATCCCGGGGATATCCACCCGGGCGACAGCCCCCCTGCCGCCTTCGATGTGTGTATCATGACGGGAGATGAGACGCTCGATCGGCTCGGTCAGGACTGAATCGGAGATGATGCTCTCGATATACTCTGTGTGGACGGTGAAGACGAATCGTCCCCGCCTGATGGTCACGAAGCCCTCCTCCCGTGCGGCTTTCTGTGTCGTTGCCGCGGTGAACGGAAGGAGGGACGGGGAGAGGATCATCATACTCCCTTCCCGTCATCGATATAGACCCGGGGGACACGCTTGGAGATCGCGCAGGTGACCTCATAGTTGATCGTCCCGAGAAGCCCTGCCATCTCGTCGGCTGTGATCTCATCGTTCTCTTGGGGGCCTATGAGCACCGCCTCGTCGCCCACGGCGACACCCTCGATATCCGTCACGTCGATCATCGTCATGTCCATACATATCCGGCCTGTGATCGGCGCCCGCATCCCCCGTACCAAAACACTCCCCCTGTTCGAGAGCAGCCGATTGTAGCCGTCGGCGTATCCCACCGGCAGTGTGGCGATGACGCTGGGGCGGGACGTCACGAATGTGCGGCCATAGCTGATGGGAGTACCCGCAGGCACCCGCTTGAGGTACCTGACGGCGCTTACCAGACGGAGCGCCGGGGTAAGCGGGATGGATTTTTCCACCTCGCTCGACGGATAGAGGCCGTAGAGCATGATCCCCGGACGGACCATGTTTATGTATGCATTCCGTAAGGCAAGTATACCCGCGCTGTTCGCCATGTGTTTGAAGGGGATGTTGATGCCGCTTCCCTCGAGGGTTTGTATGAGGTCCTTAAATATGGTGATCTGTTTGCTCGTAAACGAGAGATCAGCCTCGTCGGCGGACGGAAAGTGCGTAAATATTCCCTCGATGACGATGCCGGGGATGGTCTTCAGAAATTCAATATAGGAGAGCACATCCTCCGGGGGGATGCCGATGCGGCCCATCCCGGTATCCACCTTGATATGCACGGGGACTGGGCGGTCTGCCGACGCCGATGCGCCCAGGGTGAGGGGCGCGTCGGTATCCGCTACGGTCTGGGCCGCGCCGGTCTTGACGATGATGTCCACGACGTCGGGATTGCCTGCGGGGAGAAGCCCCATCACCAGGGTGTGTGCGTCGATGCCGGCCGTGCGGAGCTCCAGTACCTCCTGGGGATAGGCCACGGCGAGGGACGAGGCCCCGGAGGAAAGAGCGGCGTTTGCGATCTGCACCGCGCCGTGGCCGTATCCGTCGGCCTTGACGACGGCCATGACGACGGAAACCCCATTGCCCGCGGCCGCCGTGATGTGTCTGACGACGCTTTTGACGGCATCGAGGTTTACCAGTGCCCTGGTATCCCTGAGAACGCGCTCATCGAACATGGTACCGATCTTCTTGGTTGGATATAAGTTTCTTCAGTCTCTGTATGTAATGAGGTATACGCCGTTATCCGCGGTACCCGCCCACACGGAGAGTCCGGGGCCGGGGGAGAGGCAGGTAAACGCGCCCTCCAGGGGGGCGTCGCCGTAAAAAGCGATATCGACGGCGGCGGCGCCCGCGTCTCCGATATAGAGGCCGTTATCCGCCGCCACGTAGAGACGTCCCTCGTCGACCATGATGTCGTTGATCCGCCCGGGGTGAAGCGACCGGAAGATCTCGGGTGAAAGATATATGCGGGTGACGCCCGTCCGGTCGATGTGGAGAAGTTCGCCGTCTCTCGTTCCGACATACAGCGTGTCAGGGGTCAAGAAAAGCGAGGTGATCTCGTGATCCGAGCATTCCGGCACCCATCCAATCCTCCCGAACAGCTCTCCGCCGAGTATGACAAGGCCCGGCTTCCTGCTCTCGGTATCGGTCGTCGCAAGGGCCAGCGTTCCATCCGGTGCGAAGGTCATGGCGGTGACGGGGCCGGAGTTTGTCAATACCGGGTGGTAGGAGTCCTCCGTGTCCGACGTATAGAAAAGGCCCGTGTCCGTCGCGATGAAGAGAGACCCGTCAAAAGATGTCATTGAGGTGACCTTTGTCGTTTCCTCCGGCTGTGTGATGCGCTCGGCGTACCACATGTCGTCATCCGTCCTGACCCGGTAGAGAGACGCCTCATCTATGAGCGCCCAGAGGGTGCTCCCTGAGCCGCCGGTGATCATGAGCGCATCCATTCGCTGAAAGATGGGCAGGTAGACGTAATCCGAAAAGACGTGAAGGCCGCCGTTCGTGGCGATGAAAATCCCGAATCCCACATCCGGGGCGAGGCCGTAGACGCGGTTTCCCGCAAGCCCCGAGTCGGTGTTCAGCAGTGTCAACACCTCCGCTTCTCCGGCCAGGGATACGGGGGCGATACATATCATAATGACGGCGAAAAGCGCCGCGAAGCGGATATATCGAAGAAAGGTCGTATGCTTCATGTGACAGCCGTGCGATGAATGTTTTGTGGATGCGCCCGTTCGATGTGCCGGTGCGGTCGGTGTGTCCGTCATAATCGAAAAAGCGTATGTAATCAACACATTTATAGCGTCATTTAAACGGTTTGTAAAGGATAAAGCCGGAGTTTCTGTACCGATCGTCTTCCATCGAAGATCCCTCACGGTCCGTGATGAGGGATCGGAAAGCGTCTCGGGTGGATCGGTGACGGTTCAAAGGCGGGTCGATCCGGTCGTGAAACCGTAATCCTTCCGTCTTCGCCTCTGCGGATGAGCCTCTCCAATAGTCTTGACATTTTCATTACAAGTTGGTATTGTTCCCATTTATGTCATAATGTTATTGTCAAAAAATGCCGACGAGGAGCGAAGAAAAGTGACACTGACATTTCAGGAGTTGATTCTGGCTCTGGAGCGCTACTGGGCGGAGCGGGGATGTATTATCCAGCAGCCCTATGATATTGAAGTGGGCGCGGGGACCTTCAACCCGGCCACGTTTCTCAGGGTGCTGGGTCCTGAGCCCTGGAATGTGGCGTATGTGGAGCCGAGCCGCCGCCCCACGGACGGGCGCTACGGCGAAAATCCGAATCGCCTGTGCCATTACTACCAATACCAGGTGATTCTGAAACCCTCCCCCCAAAACGTGCAGGAGCTGTATCTGGACAGCCTCAAGAGCTTCGGCATCGATCCCTTGGCCCACGATATCCGATTCGTTGAGGACGACTGGGAATCCCCCACCCTGGGGGCGTGGGGCCTGGGATGGGAGGTCTGGCTTGACGGGATGGAGATCACCCAGTTCACCTATTTTCAGCAGGCGGGCGGGGTGGACCTGAAGCCGGTGTCGGTGGAGCTGACCTACGGCATCGAGCGCATCGCCATGTACCTGCAGGGGGTGGATTCGATCTATGACCTCCAGTGGGCCCACGGCGTCACCTATGGAGACGTGCACCACAAAGGCGAGGTGGAGAACTCCACCTACAATTTCGATGAGTCCGACCAGGACATGCTCTTTTCCATGTTTGACATGTGCGAGGCGGAGTCGAAACGAATGATCGAGCGGGGGCTGGTACTCCCGGCGTATGACTACTGCCTCAAGTGCTCCCATTTGTTCAACCTGCTGGACGCACGGGGTGCCATCAGCGTGACCGAGCGGGTTCGGTTCATCGGCCGGGTCCGGGACCTCGCCCGGGGGGCCGCGGAAGGATACGTGGCCCAGCGCGAAGAGTTGGGGCATCCCCTGATGAATCGCTGGAGCGACCTGGTCTGGGAATAACAGTAATTTCAGACATTTTCCCCGCGACCCCGGAGAAGAAGGAGATTTGCTGCCGTGGTGAAAGAGCTGCTGTTTGAAATAGGAACCGAGGAAATCCCGGCGGGACTCACCCCCGTCGCCCTGGATGCCATGAAGAAAATCATGGGCGATCTGTGTGCCCAGCACCGCATCGATATCGGGGAGATCATCACCGATGGAACCCCCCGGAGGCTCATGGCGGCCGTGCGGGGCGTGTCGGAGTCACAAAAGCCTCAGAGAACCGAAAAGATCGGACCGCCGGTCTCCGTCTCTTTCGATGCCGACGGCACACCGAACCAGAAGGCCCTGGGCTTCGCCAAGGGACAGGGCATGAGCGTGGATGAGCTCTCCCGAGTGAAGACGGACAAGGGGGAATACCTGGCCGCCGTGAAGGAGGACCCGGGACGTCCCACTGTCGAGATACTTCCCGACATACTGTCTGTTCTCATCAACGATATCCCGTTCAAGAAGAGCATGCGCTGGATGGACCTGGACGTCAGGTTCGTCCGGCCGGTCCACTGGATCGTGGCCCTGTTCGACGGGAAGGTGGTGCCGGTCTCCTTCGGGAATATCAAAAGCGGAGACAGAACTCGTGGCCATCGCTTCATGCACAACGAGGAGATCACCGTCTCCGGATACGACGACTACGTGAAAAAGCTGCGGGACGCCCGGGTCATCGTCAGCCGTGACGAGCGACGGGGCATCATCGAAAAAGAGATAGGGGATGTCGCCCGCTCCTTCGGCGGGGAGGTGCTGGAGGATCGGGAGCTGATCGATGAGATCGTGGACCTGGTGGAGTTTCCCGATGCTGTCGGCGGCACGTTCGACACGGCGTATCTTACGCTCCCCAGAGATATTCCGGTCATCGCCATGAGAAAACACCAGCGGTATTTCAGCGTGGTGGACAAAAAGAACGACCTCATGCCCCACTTCATCACCGTCTCCAATACCGTCGCGAAGGATCAAAAACTCGTGGCGAAGGGAAACGAGCGGGTCCTGGCCGCCCGCCTCGAGGACGCCCGCTTCTACTATGAGGACGACATGACGGTGTCCCTGGAGAGCCGGGTGGAGGACCTCAAAAACGTGGTTTTTCATTCGAAGCTGGGAACATCCTATGAGAAGGTCATGCGTTTCAAGGCCCTGGCGGTGTGGCTTTCCGAGACGCTCTTCCCTGAACATACACGCGATGTGGCACAGGCCGCGCTTCTTGCCAAGGCGGATCTCGATACCGGCGTCGTGCAGGAGTTCCCCGACCTGCAGGGAATCATCGGGCGCGAATACGCCCTGAAAGAGGGGATCAAGAAGGAAGTGGCACAGGCGATTAGCGAACATTACCTTCCGGTGTCCGCCACGGGGCGGCTCCCCGAGGGAGTGGAGGGGACCCTTGTCTCTCTGGCGGACAAGATGGATACCATCACGGGCTTCTTCGGAGTGGGGATGCCCCCCACCGGAACCGCGGACCCCTACGCCCTTCGCAGAAATACCATAGCGATTGTGAATATTCTCCTGGTAAAGGAGATCCGCCTTTCGCTCAATGCATTCATCGACCGTTCCCTTGAGCTTCTGGACGGTGTCATCTCAAAAAGCACGGATGAAACCAAGGCCGACGTCACGGCGTTTTTCACGGGGCGATTTTCCGGCATCCTCACCGCGGAAGGCTATCCCCAGGACGCGGTGGACGCGGTGCTGGAGGCTGGCTTTGACGACGTGGTGGGGGCGAGGAATCTCGTCAAGACCCTCACCAGGTGGAAGGAGCGGGCCGAGTTCTCCGATGTGGCCGCCGCTATAAAAAGAGTGGGAAACATCCTCAAGGACCACACGGCGGGCGATGTCGACGAATCGCTGCTGAGTGAGAAAGAGGAGCGAGAGCTCTTCGATGCGTATAGCAAGAAGAAGTCCGAGATTCAAAAAATGATTGAAAAAGAGGATTACGAGGCGGCGCTCACGGAGCTGGTGGGTTTTCGAAAGCCGATCGACGCCTTTTTTGAAGGAGTGATGGTGATGGCCAAGGACGAGAAGGTAAAGAACAACCGCCTCGCTCTCCTTTCGGCCGTGCGGGATCTGTTTGTGGGCCTGTGTGATTTTTCACGGATAGAGGCGGCGGGGGAGCGCTGAGGTGATTGTGTGATAACTACAATCTCCTGTATTTATTGATATATTGAGATATGTTGCTGAATATTTTATTTGCAGCAAAAAGCTCATCAATCCGCTTTTAGAAGTCGAGGAAATATTTTCGTGCATCCGGGAGGTGCCCTGGATGCCGGAATTCAGAATTGAGGTGGATGGGAAAGAGTACATTCACCAGACCGGATACAACAAGGCGTTCGACAGAATATTTCAAAAGATGGGCTGGGAGCATCGGCCCGTTCTTCATAAAAGGCCGGGATTGACAGGAGTTTTTTAAAAACGACGTATTCGTCGAGGTACAGTTCGGGAACAGCTCGACCATCTATAGTGATTACTACAAGTTCCATTACGGCCTGACGCATCATCTGCTCTCGCTGGCGGTATTGGTTGCGCCCGAAAAGCCGGAAACCTTTTTCCCCACCCGCCCCGCCGGCGTGCACAACATGGCGGCGTTTGATACAGCCAAAGGCCTGTTTGATCTGCTGCCTATCCCGGTCCCGATCCTGTTGATCGGGCTTCTGTCGGGGGAGTGACGGGAAGGGCGGTGGCGGTGATGGTGATGACAGCGACACGAGAGAAGATGCAACCACGAAAAAAATATATGCACGATCATTCGATCTGTAGAGATCTAAGATATGAAAGGAAAGATGCAATAAGGGGGAGTTAACAATGGCAAATAAGTATGTCTATTTTTTCGGGGATAAAAAGGCCGAGGGCGACGCCACCATGAAGCTGCTTCTGGGCGGAAAGGGGGCGAACCTCGCCGAGATGATCAATATCGGTGTTCCCGTCCCCGCGGGGTTCACCATCTCCACGGATGTCTGTGCCTACTATTATAATAACGATCGTAAATATCCTCCGGAACTTGAAAAAGAGGTCGGCAAAAACATCACAAAGGTCGAAAAGGCGATGAAGGCCGTCTTCGGCGATCCGAAGAACCCCCTGCTCTTCTCGGTAAGAAGCGGAGCGCCCGCCTCCATGCCCGGCATGATGGATACGGTCCTGAACCTGGGGTTGAACGAAAAGACCCTTACGGGACTGATCGAAAAAACCGGCAACGAGCGGTTCGTCTACGATTCCTACCGACGCCTCATCCAGATGTACGGGGACGTGGTGATGGGCCTCAAGCCAGAGACGGAAGAGGATGAAGACCCGTTCGAGGTGATCATCGAGAAGAAGAAAAAAGAGGTGGGTGCGAAGACGGACATGGATCTGTCCGCAGACGATCTGAAGGATTTGGCCGAGCGCTTCAAGAAGGCCATCAAGGATAAACTGAACAAGGAATTTCCGGAAGACCCGATGGATCAGCTGTGGGGCTCCATCGGGGCGGTTTTCGGCTCCTGGAACAATCCCCGGGCGGTGACGTACCGCAAGCTCAACAACATCCCCGCTCATTGGGGAACGGCGGTAAACGTCCAGGCGATGGTATTCGGCAATATGGGCGATGACTGCGCCACAGGCGTCGCCTTTACGAGGGACCCCTCCAACGGGGAGAACGTCTTTTACGGCGAGTACCTGAAAAACGCTCAGGGGGAGGACGTGGTGGCGGGCATTCGTACCCCGCAGCCCATCAATGTCTCCGGAAAGAGGGAAGACGCATTGATTTCCCTCGAGGAGGAAATGCCGGGCCAGTACGGGGAGCTTGTGGATATCTACAAAAGGCTCGAGGGTCACTACAGGGATATGCAGGACATCGAATTCACCATCCAGAACGAGAAGCTCTGGATGCTCCAGACCAGAACCGGCAAGCGCACCGCCCACGCCGCTGTGAAGATCGCCGTGGACATGGTGAATGAGGGCCTCATCGGCAAGGAAGAGGCGGTTATGCGCCTCGATGCGGCCCAGGTGGATCAGCTCCTGCACCCGATGATAGATCCGAACGCGCGAAGAAAAGTCATCGCCAAGGGGCTTCCGGCCTCACCTGGCGCCGGGGTGGGACGGGTTGTCTTTACCGCCAACGACGCGGAAAAAGAGGCGAAGAACGGTGTGAAGGTGGTTTTGGTTCGCATCGAGACGTCGCCCGAGGACATACACGGCATGAACGCCGCCGAGGGCATCCTGACCGCCCGGGGCGGCATGACCTCCCACGCGGCGGTGGTCGCCCGTGGTATGGGCAAGCCCTGTGTGGCCGGGGCAGGGGACGTGCGCGTCAGCTATGAAAAGCAGCAGCTCAGCGTCGGTGATGTGGTCATCAAACGGGGCGATTTCATCACCCTTGACGGCAGTAGGGGCGAGGTGATCGCCGGCGAGATGCCCCTGGTGGAGCCGGAGCTTTCCGGGGATTTCGGCACCATCATGGAATGGGTGGACGACATCAGGACCATGAAGGTCCGCACAAACGCCGATACCCCCCACGATTCCCAGGTGGCGGTGGATTTCGGCGCCGAGGGGATCGGCCTGTGCCGTACCGAGCATATGTTTTTCGAGGGGGACCGCATCGATGCGGTGCGGGAGATGATCCTTGCCGACGACCGGGGGGCGAGGGAAAAGGCGCTCCAAAAGATCGAGCCGATGCAGCAGGGGGACTTCGAGGGGATATTTCGGGCCATGGCACAGCGCCCGGTCACCATCCGGCTGTTGGACCCGCCGCTCCACGAGTTTTTGCCCCACACCGATAAGGAAATCGCAGATCTTTCGAAAAAGATGGGCGTTACCAGCGATAAAATCAAGCAGAAGGTGGAGGAGCTTCACGAGTTCAACCCGATGCTGGGCCATCGCGGTTGTCGCCTGGGCATCATCTACCCGGAGATATCCCGGATGCAGGCGAGGGCCGTCATGAAGGCCGCCGTTACCGTGAAAAAGGAGGGCGTGGACGTGCACCCGGAGATCATGATCCCGCTGGTGGGACATGTCCGGGAGCTGGAGCTCCAGCGCGAGGCGGTGGTTGAGGAGGTGGAAACGGTCCTGGCGGATTCCGGCGTGACGGTGGAATATCTCGTAGGCACCATGATCGAGCTGCCCCGGGCCTGTGTGACCGCGGACGAGATTGCGAAGGTCGCCCAGTTCTTCTCCTTCGGCACAAACGACCTGACCCAGACCACCTTCGGCCTCTCCCGGGACGACGCGGGATCGTTCCTGCCGGACTATGTCGAGATGGGCATTCTTCCCGAGGATCCCTTCGTCTCCCTGGATCAGGGGGGGGTGGGGAAACTGGTGAAGATGGCCGTAGAGCTGGGTCGGGGAGAACGGGGTGACCTGAAGATCGGCATCTGCGGCGAGCACGGCGGAGATCCCAAGAGCGTGGAGTTCTGTTTCAACACCGGACTCGATTACGTTAGCTGTTCTCCGTATCGTGTGCCCATCGCCCGTCTGGCGGCGGCCCAGGCCCTTATCAGGCTAAAGAAAGAAAAATAAATAAAGGTGCGGCGAATGGATGATTTCGTTGTACGGAGATTTCTGTTATTGCATGTGTACGGGGCGGCCCTGTGTGTCGCCCCGTTTTTTATCGTATCCACCAAACCAAAAGATGCGTCATGAGCGGGGGTGATGAGATGACGGAAGAAAAGAGGGACACCGGCAATACGACCGTTAAGAAAGAGGAGACGGGAAAGGAGACCGCCGACAAGAAAACCACCGCGAAAAATCAGTCCAGAGGCGGGAAGCCGGAGGCGACGGTGCGCTTTGAGGGCACCTTGACTTCAGCCTATGGCAATACCGCTTTGTTTCTTCTGACCGCATTGTTTCTGTTTGTACCCCTTCCCCTGGCATACGCCGCCGCCCGCCGGTGGTTTTTTCGCTCCCTGGTCGTTGAATCGAAGGAGGCCGAGGTATCCGTGCAATACACAGGGAAAGGGCTTCCACTGATGAAATACTGGCCGCTGGTCCTCCCCCTGGTGTTGGGGCTCTGTTTCGCCGTTCTCATGCTGGTGTTCGATTATCGAGGAGTAGACTGGTGGTACGTGGGATTGGCTGTGGGTGTCGGTATCTTTACCGCTCCCTTCGGATGGGTGCGAAAACGAAAGTACGTGATGGAGCATACAGAAATAACGATCGATGGAAAGACGGTCGTCCTAGGATTTGTCGGCTCCTCGGGAGCGCTTTTGAAGCACATGTTCTTGTGTATTCTTTCTCTCGTCCCCCTGAGCATCCCCCTTCCCTGGGCGATGGCGTCGGCGCTCAGGTGGTATATCGGGAGTCATACGGTGGAGTACGACGCCGAGACGTATAAACCGGTGTTTTCCGGCCCGGGAAAGGGACTGCTCGGCTGGTACTTGGGACTTCTCGTCTCCCCGTGTATCCTGTTTCTCCCCATGGGGCCGGTGATCAGAGGTCTGGTCAGGTGGTTGGAACGCTATGTGAACGTCATCGGCCTTGAAAAGAGTATTGAGTTCGAGTTTGGGGGGGAAAACGGACCCGTCTTCGGTGCGGTGTTCCTGGAAGTCTTCGTTGCGGCCGTTGCGGTGATAACGGGTCTTATCCTTGCCGAGATCACAGGTTCCGGCGCGGTGATCGGCGCCGTGGTGCTTTTTCTGTGTGTGCTTGCTTTCCAGCCGTTGATTCTGTGGATTGTGGCAAAATGGCTTGTGAGCGGCACGGAAATCCAGGTGAGATAAACGGCGCATTTTCCACCGCAGACGAGAGTTGCTCCATTTTTGAAAACCACCCATGTCGCAACAGGCGAGTCTGTATCCAATACACAAAACGATCATACAAATTCACCCATTCCGCAGGGAAGACGGCCCTGTTTTTTTTCATCGATTTGGGATTCATTTTTCAATTTTTATTTGGTGTATATGCGTGTCTTGTATTAGATTTTCTTAATTTTTTCCTTGACATTATAATTTTCTAATGGTAGATATTAATCCTGATGATTTTTTATATTTTTTGAGTGATATCAGATTATTAATGAATTTTCGGAGAGCGGTTGACAGGTGCTGACGGATCGTCTTTATCGATCCGAAGACGTGTTATCCGCTCTTACGTCACATGAAGGGGGGTGATATGGAGGAACATCGGCCGCATGGACTTCTTCATGGAAAGTGAAATAATAATGAAGATATCTGGTTCATGCAATAGAGTTGATGTGAAAAACTATTTAGGAGGAAATGTTTTTAGGTTTTTGAGGTTTGCGATTGGCTCATCTTCGAATAAGCATTGTATCCAATCGCTTCGAGAACGATTTAGGAGGTAACGAATGAGGAAAATTTCCATAGTGGCATTGGCCGTACTACTTGTTGCGGTCTTTGCTGTTTCCTCTTTTGCCGCCGAAACCACTTTCTCCGGGAACTATCGCATTCGTTCCGTCATGGAGTACAATTTCGACAAGGAAAATGTCGGAAATGCACCCAGCGATGCTGCTCTGTACACTCATTACTTCGATCAGAGATTTCGCTTGACGGTTACGCATAAGCAGAGCGAGTTCCTGGAAGCTGGTTTTTCTCTGGATATCGCAGAGGATATCTGGGGAAGAGGCGCGGCGATGCGGATCAACGAGGATGATAGCGCATATATTGCGTATGCGTACATTCGCGCGTTGACCCCCATCGGCCTATTCACGGTTGGAACCAAATCTCCCGATTGGGGGAAGCCGGGCTGGGGCGCCGGTCTCGACGGTGACAACTTTTATGGCCCCGGTGAGGCTGACTGGAATGCGACCTGGGCGGTGAAGTTCGGCGATGTGGCCCTCGGTTTGGTCTATACCAAGTACGCGGATCACATCACGCTTGCCACCCGTGGCGCATTAACCACCTGGCCTGGCGGTCTGATGTATGATGTCGGAGGCACCTATTCTCAGAATCTGGATGCCGATATCGACTGCGGCACCTTTTTTGTAGCCTATCTGCACGAGAACTACAAATTTGGCGCCCGCTTCGATTACTACGCCGTACCGCACACTGGTGTGGGCGTCGGTCGTCTCGTCAAGGGTATCTATGGGTTCGATATTGCGCAGCGCGGAGTAACGTTCCTTGGTGAAACCCCGGATGCGTCACCGACCATTCAGACGATCTGGCCGTATCCGGCAGCTGCGGGTACTCCAGAAGAGGGCCTCGGTCGTACGGGTCTGTATGATTCGTATCTGACCAAGAGTTATTTCTTCTGGGCCCTGAATTTCTTTGACGGCATGCTGGTCGCCAAGGGTGACGTCATTGCCTGTTACGGTGAGGGCGAACTCAGAACGATGGGTAAGGCCTACAACAACAGGCTTGATACGTACTGGACCACGGGATTTGGTGGTGCGGTCATTCTGCCTGTTGTCTTGGGTCTCTCCACGCCGCTGCCCGGCAAGAGACTGCCGGACGATATCACCATTGAAGGTCTCGGTATCTATGCGGACGTGACCTTTAATTACGACGTCTTCAGTGTCGGCCTGTCGTTCCTGTATGGTTCCGGTGAGAAGCACTTCCACGGCATTACCCAGGATCACTTCCCGTACATTGATGATTCGACCACATTCCATTATGGAAACATCATCATGAACGGTGATCCATTCTATGGCCATATGTTGAATCTCACGACCGGTGGCATGTCGGGTAAGGTCGCTCCTTTGGGACTCGGACCGAGCTATGAGAACTTGACGGCCTTAAAGCTGCATTTCTCGGTGTGCCCGTTCGATAGTCTTGACATTCACGGTGCGGTCATCTGGGCGAAGTACACGCAGCCTGTCGGCAGGTACGCGCGGGATGCGTCGGGAGCCCTGATTCAGGACTGGCATGCGTTTTACGGCCATCCGATGAACTACGGCGCCAGCAACTATACGTACATCCCCGCGGATGTGGATGACGATCTTGGTTGGGAGATCGACTTCGGCCTGACATGGACCATCATGGAAGGACTGAGTCTGAACTCCGAGTTTGGCGTACTGTTCGCCGGCGATGCGTTTGACTATCGTGATCCGGTTACCTTTGAGCGCGAAGAATGGGGTGAGATCTATTCATGGACCAATACCCTCATGTACGAGTTCTAAGGTGTGTTTCAAAAAGTTTCCACATAGTTTTGTGTTAACAAAACTTGGTAGGAGGTAATTAAATGAAGAAGCTTGTAGCTTTAACCCTTGCGGCTCTGCTCGTGGTTGGCGTCGTCGGCACGGTGTTCGCCGCCGATACGACCTTTGAGGGAGCCTATCGGGTGCGGGCATGGACCGAGTGGAACTTCGATAAGGAATGGGAAGATGCAGGAAATGCTTTCCCGAGCCACGAGGACGGCCTGTACACCGGTTTTTTTGATCAGCGGTTTCGCTTGACCGTTACCCACACCAGAAGCGAATATCTGAAAGCGGTTATCCGCCTGGATATCGCCGAGGATATGTGGGGTACGGGAAGTGCGATGCGGATTAACGGCAATGCTGCCAACTATATTGATCGTGCGTACATTGAGTTCACCGTTCCTCCGGTGGGAACCTTCACCGTTGGTCGGTTTGCCGAAATATACGGCAATGGCTTTACGTTTGACACCGCCGGCGACGGCGCCCGCTGGAGCAATGCCTGGGGTCCCGTGGCCGTGTCTCTGTCGTACTTCAAACTCATTGATCGCGTGAATGCTAACGTTATTAACCCCCTCACCGGCGCAGTCGTAACCAGAGCTCAATCTAGAGATATGTACAACTGGGACGCCGACGTGGTAAGCCTCGATATCCTGGTCACCCCCGTTGAGGGGCATGTAGTTGAAGTCTACGGCGGTATTGCGTGGGATGAAGACGCATCCGGCGACAGCGGTCTTGGCGGTGGACTGTGGGATCGCGTTGCATGGGCTTGGACCGGAAACGGCGGTTACTATGATGCGTGGGTCGGCTTCGTGGGTGTCGGCTATACCGGCAACTTCGCCGATATGATCGACCTCAACGTCGAGGCCTCCTGGCTGTTCGGTGACGCGGATGCACACTTCATTCGCGGCGGCGGCAATCCCTACAACACCGGCGTGCCCGCGAACAACGCGCGTACGAGCCTGGATATCTCCGGCTGGAACGTCTATGCTGATCTGTCCTACTACAACGACCTGTTCAGGGTTGGCGTGGCCTTTGGCATGGGCAGCGGCATGAAGCATTGGTGGGGAAACAATTCCTCGCTTAGCCATGTGAACATGAACTTCGTCACCAACGACGGTGACTTTGCAATGGCTCACATCATCACCGGCGGCCACAACGACGGTCGCGGCTCCGTATGGGGCGGCGGTCAGGTGTACGCCAATAACAGCCTGGAAAACATCACGGCCATCAAGGGATACTTCGAGGTATGCCCGATTGACAAGCTGACGATTTCCGGTGCGGTTATCTGGGCGAAGTGGACCGAGGATATCGGTTGGAACGTCGACGGCGCACGTGCCGGTGTGTTCGCGGCTGATATGCCGTTTTATGCGCATCCTGCGTGCTGGTACGGTAACTACGGTTACCGATCCTGGGAAGTGTCCGACGATCTGGGATGGGAAATCGACCTGGCGGTCTCCTATGAGATCATGGAAGGTCTGACCTACACCCTGGAAGGCGGCGTGCTGTTCACCGGCGACTCCTGGGATTACGAGAAGGCCGATGGAACCCGAGGCGAATGGGGAGAAATCTGGTCTATCGTAAACACCCTGCAGTACGAGTTCTAAGAACTCATCTGTCTGGATGTGAATCCGAAGCCCCTGAAGGAAACTTCAGGGGCTTTTTTGTTCCTTTTGCGGGTAAAATGCCTTGACTTGACGGGCAAATCTCATTATAACAACGACAAAGGAGAAAAAAGGAGCATCTCTTATGCTTGAAAAGTTTTTGTATCTCTGTCCGAAATGCGAAACAATAGATTCAATACACACCGCCAAAAACGGAGATGTAACGTGCGAACACTGCGGTGCGAGATTCCGGTTCGATACGGACTTCAACCTGGTTGTTGAAAGTGGCGGAAAGAGCGAAACGAAGACGCTTCATCAAGTATACTGCTCCATTCGGGGAAAGGGGCTTGGGAACGTTCAAACGAGCAATATCGATGTGAGCGGGGGTGAAACGGTCCTGGCCGTCAGCGATACGGCGGAGCTCTTTCAGGAGACGCCGGCGAAGATGTTTCGCGGGTATAAAACCATCAGTGCGAAGCTCTATACCTTCAAAAAGATTGACACCGGTCTTCTCTACCTGACGAGCAGGAGGCTGGTTTTTGTCGGCGAAATGATGACGGACATTGATCTTTTGGAATTGACGTCGGCCACGATAGAATCACACATGGTCATCACCAATACGAGCCGCGGGCATGCCTATGCATTTGAATTCCTCACGGAAAGCGGTAAGAAGTGGGAGGATTTTATCAGGGAAGCACTCAAGGGGGTGTATCCGAACAAAGAGATCGATGAATTTCAACCCAGAATCACATTTATGCCCCAATCATAACACAAGGAGCGCACCGTGCTGCTGGATATCATTCATTCAATAATATTGTATCTGGTAAAGGCCGGACTCGTCCTTTCCTATGATGTGGAACACACCGGACTCGAAAACATTCCGAAAGAAGGACCGGCCGTGTTCGTCAGCAATCATACCACCATTGTGGATTCCTTCCTCATCGGCTGTTATCTGCCGAGAAAGATATATTTCATGACGAAGAGCACTGAGTTTGAGTCACCACTGCGTCGGGTGTTCTTCTATCTATCACGGACATTCCCGGTAAGGAGATATGACATTGATCCGATTGCGCTCAGGAATGCCTATCGTATTCTGAATTTCGGGGGCATGGTGGGAATATATCCCGAAGGCGAACGCACGTGGGACGGTGAGATGCAGCCGTTCAGGAAGGGGACGGTCAGGTTCCTGTTGGCGTCCGGTGTCCCCGTTATCCCCGCCGCCATTCACCATGCCTTTCAGCATCAGCCCCGTTTCGGCGGAAAAATCGGGAAGCCGAAAATATACGTACGGGTAGGGGAGCCGATTCTCCTGGAAAGGAAAAAAGGGAGTGAGCAGACCCGTGCCGATGTCGAGTCCTTTCGGAAGAAAATCGAGAATACCATCTGTGAATTGAGCGGTACGGAGTAGGATGCCCAGGGAAAGAGAATCGTCGATCGGTAAAGAGTAAAACAATAATATATATGATTATTGAGTATAATGTTCTTATTAATATTGTCTCTTCTATTGACACGACACCGCGTACTGCGTATAATATGTTCAATATAACAACATGAGGATTCCTGTGCCGTTTTTTGTGGTTCTGATACTCGGCATCATGCAGGGGCTGACGGAATTTCTACCGGTGAGTTCGTCCGGACATCTTGTGGTGGCTCAGTCGTATCTTCCGGGCTTTTCCGGACCGCCCCTTCCGTTTGATGTGCTGCTTCACCTGGGTACCCTGGTATCTCTGACCGTCTATTTTTATAAGGATATCTGGCGTATCATAAAATCATTTTTTGTACCTTCCGCTCATGAATCCACCGGATTTCGACGCCTGGGATTATTGATCGTTGTCGGAAGTATACCCACAGCCGTTATCGGCATCGGGCTTGAGGATGTTTTCGAGAGGATGTTTGCGGATCCGAAGATGGTTCCAATCATGTTCCTGATAACGGCTCTGGTGCTCGTCTGTGCGGAGATGTATATGAGGCGGAAAGGTGATGGGCGTGATGGAAACAACCTTTCGGCTGAGGATAACTCCCTTGATCACCGGACGGCGAAAAGCGTACACGTGTGGCAGGCGCTGCTGATCGGTCTTGTACAGGGCTGCGCCATTGTGCCGGGAATATCACGAAGCGGTACGACAATCGCCGCGGGGATCATCTCGGGTGTACAGAAGGAGGAGTCGGCGCGTTTTTCCTTTCTGCTCTCGATTCCGGCGATCTTCGGGGCGTTTTTGCTTCATGTGAAGGAGCTTGCCTGTGCGGATATCATGTATGTTGCGGGGGCGGTCGCCGCGACACTTGTGGGCCTTGTGGCCATTCGACTGACGATCAATGCCGTGATCGGCAACAAGCTCTGGATATTTTCGGTGTATCTGTTTGTAGTCGCAATACTGGTATATGCTCTGAATTTTTTCCTGTAAAATGGTGATGGGACGTCGTATCATGCCGAAAAAGAAAGACAGGAAAATGAAGAGATCTGCCGGTGTGGCCTGGGAAGTCTTCGGGGTCATCATTCTGGCGGCTGCTGTATATATATGTATTAGTCTGATATCCTATTATCACGGGGATCCGTCGTTTAACCGGGTCTCCGACACCACGGTCGTTGTCAATAGAGGCGGTGTTGTGGGTGCGTATACCGCGGATATCCTTCTGGTATCGATGGGTATCGGCGCATACGTTCTGCCGATCCTGCTTTTCATCCTGGGGCTTCATCTCATCCTGCCCGGCGGCATTCGGAGTATCGCGAGAATACTCATCTCCAGTATCGGGATTCTTGTCGCCACGACGGCGTTTCTCGGGGTCGTGCCGGGACCGGTAAAGGTGCTCTACGGAGAGTCCATTTTCGCGGGCGGGCTCGTGGGCGTCATGGCGGGGAAGCTTCTTATCTCATGGTTGAACGAGACAGGTACCGTTCTCATTTCCGGTCTTGTATGGATTCTGTGTGTGCTGGCGCTCTTTCGCGTATCGATTTCCGATGTCGTGGGAAAAACTGCAAAGGGGACTGGGAAGGTCTTTTCGTTGCTGTCTCGGGGAGGCGGGTCGTTGATACAAAGGAGCATGACGGCGCTTGGGGAAAGCGGTCGTCGGGAAAAAGTCCCGTATGTCCCCTTCGATCCCATGGCCGAGGATGTGCCTGCCTCCACCGAGAGGTCGGCAGGCAAAAAATCCGCAAAGAAAGAGAAGGTCACGCCCCGGGTGATAGAGGAGGTCGGGAGAGATCGTGCCGCGTCGAGTGAGTCAATTACGATTCATCAGCCCCGCATCTCACACTCGTCGGAATATGTGCTTCCTCCCGTCGACCTGCTCAGCAGGAGCGATGGAAAAATCACGGAGATAGATCGTGATGACTTGATTCGACGGGCGGGCATTCTTGAAGAAAAGCTGTCGGTTTTTGGCGTCAGGGGAACGGTCACTGAGGTGCGCCCCGGTCCCATCGTCACTCTTTTCGAGATGGAGCCGGCTCCGGGGGAGCGCATCAGCAAGATTGCAGGGCTGTCCGACGATCTTGCCATGGCGCTGTCGGCGCTGTCGGTGAGGATAATCGCACCGATTCCGGGGAAATCGGTCATCGGATTTGAGATTCCCAATCCGAAGAGGGAAACCGTCAACCTCAGGGAGATTATCGAGTCCGAGGCGTTTTCCCGGAGTGAGTCACCGGTAACCTTCGCCCTGGGCAAGGACATCTTCGGCGCCTCTGTGGTCTCCGATCTCAACAAGATGCCCCATCTGCTGGTGGCCGGTGCCACGGGGGCCGGAAAAAGCGTGTGCATCAATACCATCATCCTGAGCATCCTGTATAAATCCGGGCCGAGTGATGTGCGTTTCATCATGATCGATCCCAAAATGCTTGAGCTGTCTCTCTATCAGGGAATTCCCCACCTGATGCTTCCGGTGGTGACTGATCCGAAGGAGGCCCAAGTGGCGTTGAAGTGGGTTGTGCAGGAGATGGAGCGTCGCTATCGCGTTATGGCACAGATGGGCGTCAAGAACATCACACGATATAACGATAAGGTTAAATTGTCGGAACAAAAAGAGAAAACACGTGTCCCTGATATCGAAGGGGAGGAGTTTCATGAGAAGATGCCCTTTATCGTCGTAATAATCGACGAACTGGCGGACCTGATGATGATCTCCGGTCGGGATGTGGAGGAATCCATCGCACGGCTGGCCCAGATGGCCAGGGCGTCCGGCATACACCTGATCGTGGCGACACAAAGACCATCGGTCAACGTGCTGACAGGCATTATCAAGGCGAACTTCCCGGCCAGGATATCGTTTCAGGTGTCATCCCGGGTCGATTCACGGACCATCATCGACACCTCCGGCGCGGAGCACCTTCTCGGCAGGGGGGATATGCTGTTTATGCCGCCGGCCTCTTCAAGGCTGGTGAGGGTTCACGGTGCGTATGTTTCCGAAGAAGAGATAGTTCGGGTAACCGATTTCATCAGAGACCAGGGTGAGCCGGAGTATGAGGTGATAGACCTGACGGCGATCGAAGAGGTGATGCATCACTCTGATGACGAATATGACGATAAATACGACGATGCGGTGGCCCTTGTGGCCGAGTCGGGCAAGGCATCGATTTCGCTGGTGCAGAGACACCTTCGAATCGGCTACAATCGGGCCGCAAGGATAATAGAGAAGATGGAAGAAGAGGGTATCGTGGGGCCCGCGGACGGTGTTAAACCGCGGGAGGTATTGATCAATAAACTATAAGAAAAGGAGCCGTGCGTAGATGAAAACGCGAGCCATAATGGTTATCTGTGTTGCCGTACTACTGTCGATGTGTGCGACGGCGGCGTTGGCGGAAGAATCACTCGATACAGTAATAGAGAATCTTCAGAAGCAGTACGATCAGACCAAGGATTTTTCGGCGCTTTTTACCCAAGAAACGATGACGAAGTCCCTGGGAGCCCCGGCAATCGCCAACGGGAAACTCTATTTTAAAAAGCCGGGCATGATGAAATGGGAATATTCGGATCCGATCAACAACCAGATCATCAGCGACGGTGTGACCCTGTGGTACTATATACCCGACGAAAAACAGGTGCGGGTGTATAATGCCCTGGAGGCCTTTGAGCAGGAGTTTTTCCTGGCGTATCTGTTCGGGGAGGGGAGCCTGGAGGATAATTTCGAGGTCGCCCTGGCGGAGCTCGATCCGGAGCAGGCCAAAGAATACTATCTTGTCGCCCTGGCGCCGAAGGACGTGAATTCCACCGTGGAGCGGATACTGCTTCTGGTTAACAAGGAGACGTACAACATCCATCAGTTTAACACCTATGACATCCTGGGAAATGTCACGAGGATCGCCTTTGAGAACATCAAGGTGAATTCCGGACTCAAGGATTCGCTCTTTCACTTTATCGTTCCCTCCGGGGTTGAAACCATCAAAATAGAGAGTGAGCCGGCGGGTCCTCCGGAGATCGATGTGGAGGTGGAGATCATCGAAAAGAACGAATGACGGTGGGCGGTTTGCTTTTTAAATGAGAAATTTCGGGTCTCGAAATCGAGACCCTTTTTCATTTCTGTATGTCGGGAACCTATGAAAACGTACTGGCTTCTCGCCCTGGGATGCGATAAGAACATCATCGATGCGGAGGTGATGGCGCATTACCTGATCTCGTCCGGGTATGTCCCGGTTGATGATCCGGACGGGGCGGATGTATTGATCGTTCATACCTGCGGGTTTATCACGCCGGCGATCGAGGAGTCGATCGACGCCATTTTGGGGGCCGCAGAACACAAAGGTCCCTCCACGAAGCTGGTGGTGTCCGGCTGCCTGGCGCAGCGATACGGCCGGGAATTGGCCGACGAAATAGAGGAAATCGATCTTCTGGTGGGGGTCGGGAGGCACGGCGAGATTACAGGCCTCATCGAATCGACGGACAGAATCGCCGTTTCCGCCCCTGAAGCGGGTGTGTACGACAGCACCCGGCGTATTCCCTCCACCCCTCCCTATTACGCCTTCGTGAAGGTGTCCGAAGGGTGCGACAATCGATGCGCTTACTGCACCATCCCTGATATCCGGGGCAGACATATCAGCAGGAGACCTGAGGATATCGTCAGGGAGATACAATTTCTGGAGGAGGGCGGATTGTTCGAGCTCAATCTCATCGCCCAGGATTTGGCGGCGTACGGGAGGGACCTTCCGGACGGATCGGGCTTGCCGGGACTCCTCCGTACGATAATGGACGAGACCACTGTACCGTGGATTCGGCTCCTGTATCTCCATCCTGCTTCGATACGAGATGAATTGATTACATTGATGGCGACAAGCGAACGCCTCATCGACTATTTGGACATGCCGATTCAGCACATCAGCGACCGGATACTCTCATCTATGGGCCGAAAGCTGGACCGGGCGGGTCATCACGACCTGATCCAACGGCTCAGAAAGGCGATGCCTGATCTAATCCTGCGGACCACCGTGATGGTCGGCTACCCGGGCGAGGGGGAATCGGAATTTACAGAACTTCTGGATTATATCGAGGAAGTCCGGTTTGACCGGCTCGGTGCCTTTGTCTATTCACCGGAACCGGAAACCAGGGCGGGGAAGCTGGGGCCGATGGTTCCGGAAGAAGAGGGGCAGCGGAGATTTGATATCCTCATGGAGACTCAGCGAAAGATCTCAAGGAGTCATCTTTCGGGCTATATCGGGAAGGAGCTCTCGGTTCTTGTCTGCGGTGCGTATGCCGACCCGCCGGACCTGTATGTGGGGAGGTTTTTCGGTCAGGCGCCGGATATAGACGGGCAGGTGCTGTTTACGGGAGAGGGGTGTGAACTGGGAGACCTGGTCAGGGTACGTATTACCGATTCGGATGATTATGATCTGACGGGAATCGTGGTTGAGGATACACTCGATATCTGATTGATATCGTGAGAAAAAGAATTATTCGTTTTAGCTTGACAAACCGTTCTAATGTTGTATATTTTGCCCTCTGATTGATACCTCATGCGTCCGGGTGGACATACACCTTGGATTTTCAATGAATTTGTCTTCGATTTGAGGAGACCCGACATGCCAGAGGAGATCAAGGAACTTCTTGTGAAGATGCGAAGGGAGTTGATCGGAGAAATCAAGGAGAAGACCAGATCGGAATCCGAGGCGGATCGCAAGGACGATGTGGGTGATATCTATGATCTTGCGACGAATGAACGGGATCGGGAATTGAATCTCCTGATGTCGGATCGAGAGCGCGAAAAACTGAATGAAATCAACGACGCCCTTGTGAAAATCGACGAGGGGACGTATGGAATCTGTGAAGAATGCGGCACGGACATCCCGAAAAAGCGATTGATAATAATGCCCTTTGCCCGCCTCTGCGTAAACTGCAAGTCCGAGATGGAAAAGACAGAGAGTGTGGAGCGGGATTTCAAGCAGGAGCGGGAGTACCGGAAGCTTGCGTTTACCGCCACAGAGGATGAAGAGAATTAACATCGTGCGAAACCGAAAGATCCTCATCCCGGCTCTCATATCCATTCTTTGTATCTTACTCCTCTTTCTCTATTACGAAAATAACAGGATCAGGAGTTCAGGCGACGTTCGTCTGATGCTGGGCACTGTGGTGGAGATCACCGTCCTGGGGAAGGATGAAGACGTTTTGGAGAGGGCCGTGGACGCCGCGTTCGACCGGATGGGCGAGATAGAGATGGTGGCCGATCGATACACCGGAGAGAGCGAAATCTCACGGATGAACCGAACCGCCGCCGACGGACAGGTAGATGTTTCGGACGAGATGATCGAGATGCTCCGTGTGTCCGAAACCCTGGCGGCGGAGACGGAAGGGGCGTTTGACGTCACCATCGCTCCGCTTTCAGACTTATGGGGATTTACCGGCGAGCCGCGTCTGCCCGCACCGGAGGAGATCGAAGCGCTGCTTTCCGTGGTCTGTCACGATTGTGTCGTCGTGGATTATGATAAAAAAACGGTGTATTACAGCAATCCCGACGTCGCCGTCGACCTGGGGGGCATCGCCAAGGGGTACGCCGTGGACGAGGCGGTGAAGGTACTTGAGTCGTTGGACGTTGTGAGCGGAGTAATAAACGCCGGCGGGGATATGGCGGTTATCGGGAAAAAAGGGGACGATCCGTGGCGCATCGGCATTCAGCACCCCAGGGACTCTCAGGAGTTGATCGCGGTCCTCGATATCGTTGACAGAAGCGTGGTGACCTCCGGGGATTATGAGCGGTTTTTCTTTTCGGACGACGTCAGATATCATCATATCATCGATCCGCATACCGGGTATCCCGCGCGCATGACCATGTCGATTACGGTCGTCGCCGAGAATACCGCCGTCGCCGACGCCCTCGCAACGGCATACTTCGTGATGGGGCCGAAGAAGGCGCTGGACGCCGCAGAACACACCGACGGCGTCGATGTGTTGATTGTGGATGCCGACGGCAACATGACGCATTCCGACGGCCTTTCATCCATCCTCACATTGATGCGGTAATCGTACGATGTTCACCCGGGCGGACAAAATAGTCATCGTGGTGCTGGTGCTCCTTTCACTGGCCTCGTATCCAATTATCAAGCTGTACGGCACGGGCGGCGGTGCGATGCTGGAGATCGAATCGATGGGAGCATCCTATGCCGTCGTGGAGATGAACCAGCGAAAGACGGTGACGGTCCCCGGAGCTCTGGGGGATTCGGTCATCGAGATAGACGAAAACGGCGCCCGATTCATCGAGACCGCCGGAGACGATACAAGCTGCATCGAGCAGGGATACATCACGGACGCAGGGGAGATGGCGGTCTGTGTTCCGAATCGAGTGCTGATTCGGGTTGTCGTAAAAAGCGATATTGACACCGATTTTATTTCAAGGTAGCCGGTGGAACGAGTAAGAAAAACGGTTATGATCTCACTGTTGGCCGGGATCGCCGTCGTCATCTACATCGTCGAATCGATGATCCCCACCCCCTCGCCCTGGCTGCGTTACGGCTTCTCTCACATCATCTCGTTGTTTACCCTTGTCTTTTACGGCGTCTGGGTTACATACGGGATCTTCTTTGTCCGTTCCGTGTTGGGTGCGCTGCTCGTGGGAAAGCTCTTCTCTCCCACGTTCATCATCGGCATCTCCGGCGGGTGCGTGGCCATCGCCGTCATGGTCGTGATCGTCTATGGGCTAAGGGGACGGGGTCTGGGGCTTGTGGGGATCAGCGTGTGCGGCGCGTGGATAAACAGCCTGGTGCAGGTCGTTGTGGCGTTTTTGATCTTCATCCAACACCCGGAGATCTTCATGATTCTGCCGGTGTTTCTTCTATTCGCGGTGATAACCGGAATGGTAAACGGCATCGCCGTCGTTTCCCTGAATCGATACGGACAGCGGGCGCTCGGGCTCGAAAACCGGTTCTTCCCGGTGGAGGATTCCGGAGGCGCTCAGCCGGCGGGGTAGGTGTCCAGAAACGACCGGAGGCGGTCCATGGCGAGAACGATGTTTTCCAGGGAATTCGCGTAGCAAAAGCGGATGTATCCTTCGGCGTTTTTCCCGAAGTCTATGCCGGGGGTCACCCCCACATGCGACCCCTCGAGGATCTCGAAGGCGAATTTATATGAATCCTCCGAAAAGCGCTTCGCGTTCGCCAGGACGTAGAACGCGCCCTGGGGGTCGGTCGTGATGCCGAATCCCATCTCCCTGAGCTTGGGGATGATATATGTGCGGCGTTCGTTGTAGGTGTCTCTCATCCTGATCACGTCGTCTTCCGCCCGGGTCAGGGCGGCGACCCCCGCCCACTGGACGAAATCTCCCGCCGATATAAAGAAATTCTGCTGCATCTTCTGCATGGGGCGGATGAATTCCCGCGGTGCGATGACGTATCCCAGACGCCATCCGGTCATGGCGTACCGCTTTGAAAAGCCGTTGAGGACGAAGGCGCGGTCGGTGAACTCAAAAATGGAATGCTCCTTCTCCCCGTACACCAGCCCGTGATATATTTCATCGGAAATGATAAACGGAGAAAGCTGTGCCAGTCGCTTCATCCGATCGGGAGACAGGAGGTTCCCGGTGGGGTTCGAGGGGGAATTGATGAGGATGGCCTTGGTCTTCGTGTCGATCCGATCAGCCACCCGCTCGGGGTCGAACTGGAATCCCTCATCTTCGTTGACGGCGACGAAATCCGGGATACCGTCCACGAAATTAATGAAATTGGGATAACACGCGTAGCCGGGATCCGAAAGGATGACCTTTTCCCCCGGATTCAGAAGTGCCGAGAAGGTAAGGAGCATGGCGGGAGAGGTGCCGCTGGTGATGATAATCTGATCCGGTGAGACGTCCACCCCGTATCTCTTCCGGTAGTCGTCCGCGATCGCCTCCCTCAGCTCCAGGATTCCCAGGCTGTGGGTATATTGGGTCTTCCCCTCCCGCAGGGCGTCCATGCCGGCCTCATTGATGACGGACGGCGTTTCGAAGTCCGGCTCCCCCACCTCCAGGTGTATGACCTCGACGCCTGTTCGCTCAAGTTCCTTGCAGCGTTCCAAGACGTCCATGACGATGAAGGGATTGATTTTGTCGGTACGGTCTGCCTTCATGGTGATCCAGGTGTTTGGGTTTGTTCTTTACTGAGAATCCGACAGATCAAGGCCCATGCGAAAATACGGGCCGTAATGGAGGCTTGAGCCGCTGGGGATAAAGTTGACAGCCGTCACCTTCCAGCCCTGACCGATATATTCCTCGATGTTGTCTGTCAGGCGGTCATTGACGATGATGATCTTGTATATCCACATGGTGTGTTGTCATCCCCGGTGGAAAGAGGGTTACTTTTTCATCTCGATGTTTTGTTCTCCCTCGAAATCGACGATCGCCCGTCTGAAGTCTTCGGGCATTGGAATTGATTTGCTCGTCTTCGGGTCGAAGAATACGGTAACGGTTTTCCCCCGGGCGGACACCACGTCTCTCTCGGGTACGACGATCAGGTAATCCATCTCGAAGCTTGAGCGGCCCAGGCGGTTTACCCGGGTGTAGACGTCGATGACGTCGTCGAAGTAAAGGGGGGAGAAAAATCGGCATGATGCGTCCACCAGGGCGGATGCGGCACCGAACTTCGTAAGATCGGTGTAGCTCATGCCGATATTCGTGAAATAGTCGAATCTCCCGATTTCTATATAGCTGAAAAAGTAAATGTTGTTCGCGATTCCGGCGATGTCCGTATGAGACATCCTGACCTTGGTCGATGCCTTGAATTTGAATTGTGTCAGGTCGTGTGTTTCAGTCATGGTTACACGGGTGCTGCTATTTCAAGTTGAAGAAGACATCTTTGCCGATAAACTGCGCCGAGGCGCCCAGGGTCTCCTCGATACGAAGAAGCTGGTTGTATTTTGAGACACGATCGGTCCGGGACGCCGAGCCGGTCTTAATCAGGCCGGTGTTTGCGGCCACCGTGAGATCTGCGATGGTGGTGTCCTCGGTTTCTCCGGACCTGTGGGATACGACGCTGGTGAATCCGGCCGCACGGGCCATTTCCATGGCGGCGAAGGTCTCCGTCAGGCTGCCGATCTGGTTGACCTTGATGAGAATCGAATTGGACGCCTTCATCTCGATGCCCCTTTTCAAACGTTTGGTATTGGTTACGAAGAGGTCATCGCCGACGATCTGAATTCTGTCTCCCAGGCGTTTTGTCATCTCCACGAATCCGTCCCAGTCGTTTTCATCGAGCCCGTCCTCGATGGAGATGATCGGATAGGCGCCGATCAGCGTTTCGTAGTAGTCTATGAGGGATGAGGAGTCGAGGGTCTTCCCCTCCGCCTCCAGAACATACGAGCCGTCTTTGAAAAACGAGCTGGCGGCGGCGTCCAGGGTGATGGAGACCTCGTCTCCCGGTTTGTATCCCGCCCGCTCGATGGCGGTCACGATAAGATCCAGTGCCTCGCGGTTGGAGGTGAGGTTCGGGGCGAAGCCGCCCTCGTCTCCCACTGCGGTGTTGTAGCCCTTGTCTTTGAGAACCGACTTGAGGCTGTGAAAGACCTCCGCACCCATGCGTATGGATTGTGCAAAGGAATCGGCACCGTGAGGAAGGATCATGAACTCCTGGATATCCACGTTGTTGTCGGCATGCTGTCCGCCGTTTAAGATGTTCAACATCGGCACCGGCAGAAGCCTGGCGCTCACGCCGCCCAGGTATTGATAGAGCGGCAGCGCCAGCTCCTCGGCGGATGCCTTGGCCACAGCCACGGAAACCCCCATGACGGCGTTTGCCCCCAACTTTGATTTGTTCTCCGTGCCGTCCAGGGCGATCATGGTCTCGTCGATCAGTATCTGATCGGTGGCGTCAAAACCGATAATCTCCGGTGCGATGATGTTGGTGACGTTGTCTCGAGCAGTGAGCACACCCTTGCCGAGGTAGCGTTTCTTGTCGCCGTCTCTCAGCTCCACGGCTTCGTGCTCACCGGTAGAGGCGCCGGAGGGGACAGACGCCCGACCCAGTACTCCCGATTCCAGGACCACGTCCACTTCCAACGTCGGATTTCCCCGGGAGTCCAAAATCTCTCTTGCGTATATATCTGTTATCGTCGTCATATCTAAACACTTCATTGTATTGTCAAAAGAAGGTTCGGCCGGATGGATGCATCCGGCCGTGTACGGATTATTTCTCTTCAATGGGCACACAGGCGTCGACGGGGCACACGTCGGCGCACGATCCGCATTCGGTGCAGATACTTGCGTCGATAACGTATTTGTCGTCGCCTTCGCTGATGGCCTCAACGGGGCATTCCGGTTCACAGGAACCACACATAATGCAATCGTCGGTTATTTTGTATGCCATCTTTCGTGTCCTCCTTTCATGCGTTATCCGTTGTGTTCAACAGTGATCACACTAAATGCGATATTATAGCCGAAATCGAAACGCCTTTCAACAATAATATTAAAAAATGATGAAACAGGAAATACACACGGTACCCCGAAAAGACATATATGGACATTCGAAAGGGATTATGCGGCGGCGAACACGTATCCCGTTCGTTTTACACAGCGGTCAAAACAGGGTTTATGTGGCGAAAACACCCCGGAAAAACCTGTTCGTTTGTCATTGAAAAACTACTATTCCGGGAGTACAATATTTTATAAGGGAGACGGTGGATGAACAGGCGTTTTTCAAAGATGTTCGGGTCATGTATCATCCCGCTTTTGCTTTTTGTGTGTCTATGCACATATGCCCAGGAGGGGGTCGTCTATCACGGAAGACATGTCGACATCAATATCGTAGAGGCCGATGTAGTTGATGTGCTGCTGATGCTGGCGGAGGCGTCTGACCAGAATATCGTGATCGACGGCAGCGTGAACGGCGTGTTGACCCTTAACCTGATCGACGTTCCCGTGGATCAGGCCATATATATCATCCTGCAGCTCTCCGATCTTGAAGCCGTCTCCCGGGACGGGGTGGTGGTTATCAGGCCGATCGCGGGAGCGCGTGAGAGCACACCAGCGGAGGAGTAAAATGAAACGTAACCTTCCCGGAATGACGAAAAGAGAATACGACCTGATTGTCGTGGGGGCCGGCATTACCGGCGCATCGGTTGCCTGGGATGCCAGCCTGAGGGGTATCTCCGTCGCACTGGTCGACAAAGACGACTTCTCCAATGCCACCAGTGCGGCGACGTCGAAGCTCATTCACGGAGGACTTCGATACCTGAAAAACTTTGAGATCGGTCTCGTGCGGGAGTCTCTGAGCGAAAGACGCATCCTGGAGATAATCACTCCTCAGTTCGTCTATCCTTTCCCCTTTGTCCTGCCACTCTACGGACACGGTATTGACGGGAGGCTCCCCATTCAGGCCGCCCTGACGGTGTATGACCTTCTGGCCTACGATAAATCCGACCTGGAGGATATGGACAAACGGATCGACAACCACAAGATTCTCTCCACAGAGGATATGCTTCATTTGTTTCCGGGAATTCACGAAGAGAACCTGAGCGGCGGCGCCCTGTATTACGATTGCCAGATGCACACCCCGGAGCGTCACGTGCTCGAGTTCATCATGTCCTCAGCGGACTACCGGGCGGACGTGGCGAATTATGCAGAGGTGGTTGATTTTTTGAAGGACGGCCGCCGAGTGGCCGGCGTGAAGGTGAAAGACTTTCAGGACGGATCGGTGTATGAGATACGGGGAAAGGTCACCACCAACGTGACTGGGCCCTGGGGGGACATCACGCTGGGGATGCTCCACGATAAGGCGGTGGACCACAAGCTGATTCGATCGAAGGGAATTCACCTGGTTACCCGGCAGATCACAAAGGATTATGCTATCGTTCTGAGGACGAAGACGGGTCGGCATTTCTTCATCATCCCGTGGAAGGGATACTCCCTCATCGGCACCACCGACCGGGTGTACGAGGGAAGCCCCGACAATTTTAAGGTATCCGAAGACGACATCATGGGACTGGTGGAGGATACCAACGATAATTTCCCCGGGGCGAAGCTCACAAGGGAAGATGTGCTCTATTTTTACGGGGGACTTCGGCCCATCGTGGAAAAGGACACCGATGTGGACGTGTACGACGCGTCCAGAAAATATGAGATCTACGATCACACGAAGGACGACGATATCGACGGGTTCATCACCGTGATCGGGGGGAAGTATACCACGTCCCGGAACTTGGCACGGCAGGTGGTGGATATGGTCTACAATAAAATTGGAAAACCCTCTCCGGAATGTCAGACCGACACGACACACACATACGGCGGGGCAACCGGCCCCTTTCGGCGATATGTGGAAAAGGAGCTGGCAAAACACTCGCCCGAGTATTCGAAAGACATCGTCGAGAACCTGATCCTCATGTACGGCACCGAGCATGGGCGGGTCATGTCGCTGGCCGAGAAGAACCCGGCCCTGAAGGAGCGAATCGCAGAGGGCGCTCCGGACATCCTTGCCCAGGTGGCCTATGCCGTGAAAGAAGAGATGGCCCTCCATATGGACGACGTGTTGTTTCGCCGAACCAACGCGGGATATTTCGGGCTGCTGTCGGAGGCGTCCCTCAAGAGGGTCGCGGACCTGATGGGGGAGAGCCTGGGGTGGACGGAAGAGGACAAGAAGCGGGAGATCGATTGGGTGAAAACCTATTATGTGCCGATTAAAAAGGACGGGGACATTCCTCCCAAAAAAACGGTGGTCGTCGATTGAGAGCTCGGGGTAAGGAGTGATATTTACGGGCCGCCCGCCGTGAAAGCGGGCAGCCTTTTTTTATCTGTGGATGTCAGGCGGTCAGGTCGTCGGGCGTGAAGTGCTTGAGCTGCTCCAGGACCCGAGTCCGTATCTCCCGGGGTGTCGGAAGGTTTGTGAGGTCTCGTGCGGGCTTATAGGTTTTCAACATCGGCATGTATGTGCCGCCGCATGTGCAGCGTTTCGGCTTTTCCCCGTACGCCGTTACCAGGGATGACCCGCATCCGTTGCAGCGAAAGAGATCCTTCCTGCCGGATTTTTTGCCCCGTTTCCCCACGGATTCTCCCTCTATCTCGACGATATCGAAGGAAAAATCCACGGTTACCGCACTCGAGATAGAGGTCCCCACGCCGAAGGCGTCGCAGAAGGGGAGGAGTTCCTGGATGGAGTATTCGTTCAGGCCGCCGCTGGTGAGGAGCTTGACATGGGAGTGTCCCTTCAGGTTCAGTTCCCAGCGCACCTCCTTGAGGATTTCCACAAAATCGCCCCGGCGGGAGCCGGGAGTGTCCAGCCGGACGCCGAAGAGTCGATCGCCCAGGGCCTCCGCCACGTTGACGGCCTCGAATTTCTCGTCGTTGAAGGTGTCGATGAGGACGATGCGGTTGACCTCCTTCTCGATGAATCGGTCAAAGGTCTGTGCCGCCTCAACCGTATTGCCCAGGATCAATATCAGGGCGTGGGGCATGGTGCCTATGGGCTCCTCGCCGAGCTGTTTGGCGCTGGCGACGGAGCTGACGCCGTCGCACCCCCCGATGAAGGCCGAACGGTCGATCATCGGGGCGATGGCCGGGTGCATCCTCCGCGCGCCGAAGGATATGAGGGGTTTCTCGCCCGCGGCGACGCGGCACCGGGCGGCCTTGGTGGCGATTCCGGATGCCTGGCACAGGCATCCCAGTATCGCCGTTTCGTGGATGCCGAAGTCGGTATATTCGCCCTCTATTTCCAGAACCGGCTCCCCGGCGCGGAAGATCGTTCCCTCGGGCAAACTCCTCACCGTCACGTCATGACCGGAAAGCAGAGTCAGGACCTCCTCCAGGCCGCAGAAGACCGCCCAGGGCCACCCTTCCGGCAACTTTCTGATATAGGTCTCGGCGACGACGTTTCTGGTGATGCCGAGGCCCGAAAGTATCTCCTTCGTTCTGACAAAGTAGATATCGGTGACCGCCCCTTCCTTTATGTCCGCATCGGACAGAATATGAAACATATCATGTACCTCTCGATTTTCACGTGTGTCCGTATTTTTTTGCAGGATGGACGTACCATAGTATGACTTGTTCCGCTTGTCAACGGGAAACGGCTTCGCGCGTATCGTTGGGTGATGTGTATCAGGACCCCGGCCGGTTTTGTAACAGCATCAACGAGCCTTTGGGGACCTTCAGATAATCGGAAACAACGTCACACTTTGCTTTGAAGATGAAATAGAGGGTACGCCCCACGCCCTCCAGCACCTCGAAATTACCCTGACCCTTGGAAATAACCACATCGCTTTCGTGAAATATCTCCAAAAACTCATCGGACGCACGACTGAGAAGCGCCCCCGGAACAGAGGCGCCGGTATCGATCAGGTTGATGTGATCGTCGACCTTTGATTCCAGGGCGTCCTTTTTGGTCGCGTCGTTGATGATGGGGCCGCCACGCACGGCGAGGGTGATCCGGGCGGGGAGGTGGGCTGTGGCGTAGTCGAAAAAGAGTCGGTCGAAGACCAGCTCGCCGGCGTTGTCCGCGAGGTAGAGTATCGTTCGGGCGGACCGGAGCTCTTCTTCCAGCAGCGGGAGGTCGTCGTGATGAAACCTGAGATCGTCGATCTCTTCGAGAATCGCCCAGGGAGAGACGACAAGCGAGGGAACGCCGAAATCGATGATGTTTCCCGCCGCTGCGGACAGGAGAGACAGCCTGAGGGGGTCGGGGCTCTTTCGAACCATCTCCTGAATTTGGGGTAGAACGGCCAGCGCCTCTTTCGTGCTCTTTCTTTTTCGTGAGCGGTACGGGTCCGGATTCCCGGTGAGTTCCATAATCGTCCGATGGATATCGGCGGCGACTTCCGGGGCGGTGGCGCCGTCCCCTGCTGTGTCCAGTATTTCACGTGATCGGGTCAGGATGCGTGAGAGGAGGGCGTCTGTGGCGCCGGATATCTTCGCGGCGGTGACCGCCTGTTCGAGAATGCAGGTTCTGCATGCGGGTGCCATCTTCATGGGAATGTTTCCTGTATTACGCCTTGAGGAGGTTTCCTCAGCTCTTGAAAATGAAAAAACGGCGGGGATGCCGCGTAACGGCGATCCCCGCGGTGAAACGCGTCTATACGTGCGGCGGTCGGAGCGCTATCTCATGATGATGAAGTTAAACCGGAACTCGCTTCGTGTGCCGTCTGAAAATTCCGGCGTGATCGATACCGTCAGGCGCTGGGCGATCGGATCCGGCTCCTGGAAGTAGACGAATCCCATCACCCGTGCTCCCGGTGCAACAAGTCCGTACCGAAAGGACTTGGGAATCACCCGAGAGGTGTAATAGTCGTGGGGGTAAATATAATAGGGATAGCCGGAGCTCAAGCCCCACGCCCAGTCGTCCCACCCCCAGTAATATCCCGCCCCACCCCAGAAGACGACCGGAGGATATTCGTACAGGGGGGTGACCGCCCGATCCACTTCTTCCGGCGTCAGTGCGCCATACTGGGTGTTGTACTCATCGAAGAGCAGCGTCGTGGCCCGGCTGATGAGGATCTCTTCGTCGGTGTTGTTTTGAACCTGTACATACAGCGGCGTAAACAGGTACTTGACATCCGCCGGTTCGTACCGCCATGCATCGCTGACGACGGTGATGGTGATCCCGTCTTGTGTTATGGAGGCGGTTTTGTCGTCCACGTTGAGGACGGCCCCCGGCGTGGACGCCGGTATCATCGAGGGTGCGCATGCCGTGAGGGTCAATAAAAGCACCGCCACTATAAGCAGTGTGTATGTGCGAGAAGCTTTCATCGTGTATCTCCCGTATATTTCCAAAATATCTATCGTATGGTCATATCGCCGTGTTGACGACATATCTCCAAGAGCGACGTCTCAATCCACCTCCGCCGCGGCGTCCGTCGTCTCCTCCGGAGCGTCGCCTTCGGTGTCGGGAGGCGATGATGAATTCTTTTCGGTGGATTCCGTATCGTCCGCCGGTGTCGGTTTCGTCAGAGAGTCCAACATTTTTTTCGCCGACTCGTTTTCGGGATCGTATTTCAGGGCCTTTTTCAGTTCCGCCTTCCCCTCCGTCGTTTTGCCCATGGCGAGGTAAATTTTTCCCCTGACCTCGTGGCCCCTGCTGTTGCCGCTGTATGCCTTCAGGGCGGTGTTGACCATGTCAAGCGCCTCACCCAGCTGTTCGTCGTCTCCGGATTCCAGGTTAATTTCGGCGATATCGATATACACTTCGTACAAATCGGGCTTAATGTCCACGACGTTCAGGAAGGCCTCCCGGGCCATGGCATAATCTCCCAGCTCCTTGTACATGTTTCCCATGCTGATGTAGGCTTCAAACAGTCCCGGATCGATCTCTATCGCCTTGAAATACGCCCCTTCCGCCTCGTCTATGTCTTCCATGGCAAGATACGTGTCACCGATGCCCACGTAGGCCAGGGCGTAGTTTTCATCCAGTTTCAGGCATTCTTCATACATATCAATGGCTTCGATGTATTTCCCGGTCTCGCCGTATATATCCGCCAGGGCATAGTAGAGATCCGCATCGTTGGGACTGACCTCGATGGCGTTCTTCAGTATCGATGCCGCACTGTCTGTTTTCCCCTGTAAGATGCGGGCCGTACCCAGAAGCTTCAGGACCTCGGTATTGTCCGGATCCAGCCTGACGGCCTTCGAGAGCATCCTTTCCGCCGATGAGGGTTTTTCCTGATCCAGGTAGAGCTTTCCGAGGTTCAGGTAGGGATCAAAATAATCGGAATTGATTTCCAGGGCGTCCTTGAAATCTTCTTCCGCCTCGTCGAAGATGCCGGTCTCCATATGAATGACGCCCAGGTCGTTGTACGCCTGGTAGAGTCCCGGCTCCATTTCCAGAGCGGTGTTGTACCAGGCCTCCGCCTCGTCGTATATCTCCATCAAAAGCATCGACCTGGCCATTGCGTAATAGGCCTCCACCCGATCCGGATTTATTTTAATGGCGCGGTTGAAAAACCCGATGGCCTCATCATACCTCTCCAGGTGAAAATAGGTGAGCGCGAGGTTGTAATTTGCATCAAAGCTTGTGGGCTTTGATTTGACCGCGCTCAGAAAATAATCACAGGCTTCATCGTATGCTTCGCTGTTGAATCGAATTTTGCCCATATTATAGCAGGAAGTATAATGATTTGATTTCAGCTTGATGGCCTTGTTGAAGTACTTTTCAGCCTTTTCCATATCGCCTGTGATGTAGTAGATCTCCCCGATCATCCCCAGGGCGTCGTAGTTGTGCTGGTCGAAGGAGAGGATGTTTTCGTAACAGCCGATGGCCTCGTTCCACTGTTCTTGGATTATGTATATCTCCCCCATGTGCGAATACGCCGGGATATATTCCTTCTCTATCTTGATGGCTTTTTTATAGTAATCGAGCGCCTCATCATAATTTCCCATGTATGAGTTGATCTGCCCGAGTCTGACCATGGCCTCGTAATGTTTCGAATCGAGGGCGAGGGTCTCCTCAAAGAGATCTCGGGCTTCGATATAGTTTTCTTCTTCAAAAAGGCGTTCCGCTTCGGAAAATACCGTGGACGCTTTCGGATTCGCTTCCTCGCCGGGAAGGCCGCAGGACATCGTTACAGAGAGACAAAGGATCGTCCCCATTAGAAATCCGGCGGTATTGTATGTGGAGTGTTTCATGCGTCGAAGGTATTAAAATTTATGATATTTTATGATACATTTGCTACGATTTACAAGTCAAGTGAAAAGCTTTCGGAGGGATGGAGTGTGAGTTCTTTTGTCTTGCACAGTAGTGGGTGATTGACTATCATAGAGACGATATGATCACGGGAGGGGTAACATGGTGAGAAAACCCGCGGTGGCGGGACGGTTCTACCCCGGAAACCGCTCGAGACTTGAGGCCGAAGTTCGCTCCTATTTTGATGAAGGAACGCCCCGGGTGAAGTCGATCGGTGTGGTATCCCCCCACGCCGGGTATGTCTATTCCGGGAAGGTGGCGGGTCGGGTGTTCAGCAGGGTGGAGGTTCCTCGACGGGTGGTGGTGATGGGCCCGAATCATCGGGGTGTCGGGGGAAGGATTGCGCTGATGTCCGAGGGGGCATGGGAAACGCCCCTGGGCGATGTATCCCTTGACGGTGAGCTGGCGGCGAAACTGACGACGGTGTTGGATATCGCCACGGAAGATTCCCGGGCCCACACCCTGGAACATTCTCTGGAGGTCCAGTTGCCGTTTCTTCAGGCGGTTCGTACCGATATCCTGCTATTGCCCATCGCCCTGGGCGGATTGAACCTGGAGTTGTGCCTGGCCCTGGGAGACGCCCTGGCCGAGGTGATCGACGATGTGGGGGAGGATGTCCTGATGGTGGCGAGTTCCGACATGACACACTACGAGCCGGATAAGGACGCCCGGGCGAAGGACCGGGAGGTGATCGATCAGATGCTGGCCCTGGATCCCGAGGGTGTCTTTCGAACCGTGAAGGAAAAAGGGATTACCATGTGCGGGGTCATACCGGTTACGGCAATGCTGAGGGCCGCCCAAACGTTGGGGGCGGCACACGCAGAACTCGTCGACTACATGACGTCGGGCGACACCTCCGGGGATTACTCCAGCGTGGTGGGCTATGCGGGTCTGATCGTACGGTAGAACACCGGCGGCGGTGAGGGCCTCTTGAGGATCGCCGGGAAGGGGGGTGGTGGGCGTGTGGGTCACTCCCTTACCGCGCACGGCGGCGGTGTGGGAGTTTCTTGTGCGATTTCTTCGAGGGTTTTACCGGATTTGATCGAATCCGGGGCGGCGGCGAGGATATCTTCCTCCGTCTCAAGACCGTCCTTCATTTTTATCAACAGCCAGTTTTCCTCTCCCCTTCCCTTCATCCTGATGAGGGCGAATTTGCCCGAGAGCTTCCCGCCCGAGAGCGACACCTCTATCTTGCCCCGTTCGTACCCCCCCGGAGCCAGGTCTTCGTACCGACCGGTGTCCCACACCATAACCGGCCCCGCGCCGTAACTGTCCGGGGGAATGACTCCCTCGTAATCCGCGTAGACCAGGTCGTGATCGTCGACCGCCACGGCGAGGCGCTTGTCCGCCGGGTTCATCGAGGGTCCCTTGGGGACGGCCCAGGATTTGAGAACGCCGTCCATTTCCAGACGAAAATCATAGTGAAGTCTGGTCCCCCGATGTTTCTGTACCACAAAGAGAGGCATATCGGTATAACCTGTATCCTATTTTTGTTCGAAACGCTTGAGAACCAGCTTCAACGCCTCCCGCTTGATGCTGTCCTTGACGTGCTGGCTTTTCGCCAGGGCGGAGATGTCTTTCGGCGGCAAAAAGGGAAGCTGGCGCAGCGCCAGGGGGGTGGGGGTGCGGGGATTCTTGACGATTGCCAGGCGTACCTCCTGGTTCTGCATCCATTTCCTGTTCTTCGTGATTTTATCCAATACATCCGCCGGTGTTGAGACGTCCCTGGCGATGCGGGCTATTTCGCTGTCCCCGATGCGCGGGTTTCTGATGATCATGCGCATAACCGAGGAGTTTCCGTCCCGTATCAGTATGGCGCGCTCGTTCTTTTTGGCCTTGGGAGCCAGAATCATCTTATCCTTTACCGACATGGCCCTGATTTTTGAGGCCAGTATCTCCGGCTCATGATCATCGTCATCTTCCTCGAGATCGCTGTCGCCTTGTTGATCATCGTCCCGAGTCGTCTCGGTTTCAGGTGGCTCGGGTGTGTTCTCGGCGGCAAGCGGCGCGGATATCAGACGATCCATTTCCATTTTCGCGTCGTTAAAATCGGTGAAAGCGACGGAAAACCCCCGGGAGGCGCCGTTTTCAAAAGACTCTTCCGAGACCGCCCGGGACACCTTCCCCGTGATGATGAGGGGATCGGCCCTGTTCGGAATCGTCAGGACGACTTCAACAAGGCTTCCATCCGGGAGGGGACGGGAGGCCTTGACAAACAGACGCCCGGTTGAGAGGTGACGATCGTATTCGGATTTGAATTTGTCGAAGGTTTTATAGGTGATCTTTATCCGATGGGGTTTCATCGTTTTCGTTCTTGCCCGATCAGTGATGTGGGAGGTGTTCGTTGTGCGTGGTCGACGCTTCCCGTATAAACTCACGCTTGCTTAAATTGTATCATCATCACGGCTTCCCTGTCAAAGGCATCTCGTTTATGATGGAACGATTCATTCGTAATCAGTTGACAGCTTTATAGGGAGTTGCTACAATGCCCTTTAGAGCGCTGTTATGTTGGACGAACAGAAGGAGCCCATATGCCGAAGGTGCTTATCGTTGACGACGATAAAAACATCGGGATGCTCTATCGTGAGGAGCTGATCGAGGCGGGATATGATGTGGAGATCGTCCAGAACGGCAAGGAATGTATTGAGAGGCTGGAGTCATATACGCCCGACCTCATCATTATGGATATCCGTATGCCGGAAATGGACGGCATCGAAGCGTTGGGAAGGATAATCGCCCAGAGAAAGGATATCCCGGTCATTCTCAATTCCGCCTATTCATCATACAAGGACGACTTCAGAAGCTGGGGAGCCGATGCCTACCTGGTGAAATCCTCCGATCTGAGCGAGCTGAAGAAGACCATCGCCGAAATGATAGATAAAAAACAGGCCCAATAGGGGACGACCTTATGAATGTGTTGGCCGTTGTCCTTGCTGGAGGGAAGGGCGAGCGATTGTATCCCCTTACCCGGGATCGGGCCAAGCCTGGAGTCCCCTTCGGCGGTTGTTATCGAATAATAGATTTTACCCTCTCCAACTGCGCCAACTCCGGCGTACGCAACATCGTCATCCTCACCCAGTACAAGTCCTTTTCCCTGGACCGGCACATACAACTCGGGTGGAACTTCTTCTCCCACGAGTTGAATGAGTATGTGTATATCATTCCCGCCCAGCAGCGGGTCAGCGAAGAGTGGTACCTGGGGACCGCCGACGCGGTGTATCAGAACATCTATACCCTGGAGCAGGCCCGGCCCCGTCTCACCCTTATTCTCTCGGGCGATCATGTATACAGCATGGATTACCGGGGAATGATCGGTTTTCATCAGCTTGCCGGGGCGGATCTGACGGTGGCGGCCATACCGATGCCGAAGGAAACCTCCCGGATGTTCGGCGTTATGGTGGTGGATAAGAACTATCGCATCATAGGTTTTCAGGAAAAACCGAAAAACCCCGACAGCATACCGGGGAAGCCGGATATGATCCTCGCCTCTATGGGCATTTACGTCTTCAATACCGATGTGTTGGTTCGCGGCGTCACCGATGACGCCAAGGATAGAAACAGCAGTCATGACTTCGGCAAGGATATTATTCCGTCGATGATCGGCGAAAAAAAAGTGTTCGCCTATCCGTTTATTGACGAAAAGAACGGCGCCCCCGGATACTGGAGGGATGTGGGGACCGTTGAGGCGTACTGGGAGGCGCACATGGACCTCATCAGTCGCAATTCGGAGTTTTCCCTTATGAATCGCGATTGGCCCATTTATACCTACGAGCCTCCCACGCCGCCGGCCAAAATCGTCTCCACAGGTATGCAGGGTGAAGGGATGAAAAACTGCATTATCGCCGGCGGGAGCTTTATCGCCGGCTCCCGGGTGGCGAACTCCGTGGTGGGCCGAAACGTCACAATCAAGGAAGGGGCGATCGTGGAGGAATCCATCATTATGGATCGCGTGACCGTCGGCACCGATGCGAGGCTGAAGCGGGTCATCGTCGACAAGAACGTGATCATTCCCCCGGAGACGATCATAGATCCTGAAATTATAACGGGTGTCTCTCCGTATGACACCCGCCCGTCCGGCATCACCATCATCCCCAAGGGTATGCGGTTTGATTGACGGCCCGGTTTCCCGGGCACGAACAAAGTAAAAAACGAAAACGACGCGTGATTACGATCCGATGAACCGGGCCGGCCGCCGTTCGATCTTCGCGGCGACGCCCTCGCCGGCGTCTTTTGTTTGCATGAGGGTCGTTTGGGCCAACGCCTCAAGCATCATATAGGTACGGTTGTCTTCTTTCCCGTATCGATTGATGAGGGTCTTTGCTATTCCCACTGCAAGGGGGGCGTTTTTTGCGATCTCGTCCGCCAGGGCCAGGGAGCGCTCCATCTCGTCGGGCACCACGTAGGAGACAAGGCCCATTGTAAGGGCGGCCTCGGCGTCGACGACTCGTGCGGTATAGATGAGTTCCTTGGCCCGGGTAGGTCCCACCAGCTCCACAAGCCGGGTGACACCCCCCATGTCCGGCACGAAGCCCACGGACGTTTCCTGGATGCCGATGCTTGTTCCCTTCCTGGCGATGCGGAAGTCCCCTGTCAGGGCCAGCTCCAGTCCGAATCCATAGCAGAATTCATGGAGCGCGAAGATAACCGGTTTTTCAAAATCGGCGATGAGGTTGATGATCCGCTGACCCTCATCGATCTTTGCCCGGACGTACGGGCCGGTGCCGCCGGCCAGACCCAGGCCGGCAAGGAATGTGAAGTCTATCCCGGCGCAGAATCCTTTTCCCGCACCCCGGACGATGACGCACCGGGCGTCCGTGTCTCTGGCGATTTCTTCGAATGCCTCTTTCAGGGCGTATAACATCGGCTCATTGAGGGCGTTTCGTTTTTCGTCCCGATTGATGGTGACGATTCTCGTCGATCCTTCGCGGTCGGTGAGCACCAGACAGTCTGACATGATGATCCTCTCGAAAAGTAGGTTATTGAACGCACTGCTTATGGCCCTTTTCACCTATCATGTCGCGGCTTCTGTTGTCAACCGGTTTCCGATATTTTTCCCTTTATGTACATTTCGTAGGAAATTGGTTGACAGGTGATGCGGATTTTGTTAAAGCTTAAAGCGATACTTTCTACTTTGTCCTTTGACGCGTTACATCCCGCATTCCGGACACCTGTGTCTCCCACCCTTTGGGAATGCATGCTCTTCATACCTGGGCAAAGGAGCTGCTCGCATCCCTGATACTCACAGCATAGCATATATGGGTTGATCGAAATAGATTGGAAGCGGTTCCTGAAGGGCGTGTTTTCCTGAACGACAACATATCTATTTCTATGTGACGTATCATAACGGAGGCGTAATTATGCGTGTTGGAGACATGGTGACCCGGGCGGCGCGCTGGTACCCGGATAAGGAGGCGGTGGTCTTTGAGGAAACCCGGCTGACCTACAGGGAGTTCAACGAGCGGGTCAACAGGCTGGCCCACGCGTTATTGAAACTGGGAGTGAAGTCCCAGGATCGTGTGGTGTTAATCTGCCACAATTCCAACCACTATGCCGAGTCGGTGTTCGCCATCGCAAAAATCGGCGCCGTATCCACGAATCTGAACTGGCGACTCTCCGCGAAGGAACTTGCCTTTCTGGTGAACGACTCCGGGGCGAAGATATGCCTGTTTTCAAACCGATTTGCCCACCTGTTCGAACCCATGCGTGAACAGCTCAAGAAGAAGCTGACGTTCATCGCCATAGACGGCGCTGCGGGCGAGGACATGGAAGACTACGAAAAGCTGATCGTAGAGCAACCCACGGATGAGCCGGAGGTTTCGGTGAGCATGAAGGATGTGGTGCTGCAGCTCTACACCAGCGGGACGACGGGACGGCCCAAGGGGGTGATGCTGACCCACGAAAACATGTTCGCCAACGCCATATCCACGCTTATCGAGATGGAGATGACCCGGGATATCAATGTGCTGGGATTGCTGCCGATCTTTCACGTTGCCGTATTCGTGCTTATTAACCTGGTACTGATAGGTGGGAAGGTGACGTTCGTTCACAGCTTCGACCCGGCGGAGATCTTGGCTCTCATCGATCGGGAGAAGATAACGGCTGTGGGATTCACCCCGGTCATCTTCAAGTTTCTCCTGGATCATCCGGATATCGACAAGTATAGTCTTAAGAGTCTCACACAGGTTATTTATGCCACCGCGCCCATGCCGGTGGAGCTGCTCAAGCGGTCTTTAAAAAAGTTTCAGTGTGATTTTCTCCAGTTCTTCGGCATGACCGAGACCAGCCCCACGTTAACGATGCTGCTCCCCGAAGACCATATCCTCGACGGGCCGGAACACCTGGTCCGGCGTCTCGGCTCCGCGGGAAGGCCGGTCATCAATGTAGAGGTGCGGGTGGTGGACCCGGAGGGAAATGACTGCGAGCCGGGAGTCGTCGGGGAGATCATCGGGACCGGTAAAAACGTCATGAAGGGGTATCATAAGATGCCCGAGGAAACGAAGGCGGCCATCCGGGACGGCTGGTATTATACCGGAGACATGGGCTACTTCGATGAATACGGGTATCTCTACATCGCCGACAGGAAAAAAGACATGATCATCTCCGGGGGGGAGAACATCTATCCTCGGGAGGTGGAGGAGGCGATTCTTCTGATGGACGGAGTCCACGAGGTTGCGGTCATCGGCGTGCCGGACGACGCTTGGGGGGAAGCGGTCAAGGCGATCGTCGTGAAAATGCCGGATGCGAATCTGACCGAGGAGATGGTCATTGATCACTGCAAGGAAAATATCGCAAGCTATAAGAAGCCAAAGAGCGTCGAATTCGTAGACATGCTTCCCAGGAGCGCCCTGGGCAAGGTCCTCAAGCACGAGCTTCGGGCGGCGTACTGGGAGGGACGCGACCGTAAGGTCTGATGTATACGATTCGCCGTATCACACAACACTGAACCGCATGTACAGGGAGCATCACATGGAGTATGGTATCTTTTCCAGCGAACACAATCAATTTCGCGATCAGCTCAGGAAGTTTTTTGCCGACAAGGTGGCCCCCCACTACGAGGAATGGGACGCCAAACGGGAAATACCCCGTTCAATCTGGAAGGAAATGGGCAAAATGGGATTTCTCGGTTTCTGTTACGATCCGGCGTACGGCGGCGTGGGCGCGGACCATCTGTTTCGGGTGGTGATGGCCGAGGAGTTGGCGCGGTGCGGTGTATCCGGATTCGGTGTCGCCGTGGCGGGACACAACGACATGGGAACCGCGTATATCAACCTTCTGGGGACAGACGAGCAGAAAAAACGATGGCTCACTCCCTGTACCACGGGTGATGCGGTGTGCGCCATCGCCGTCACCGAGCCGGGGGCGGGGTCGGACGTGGCGGCCATTTCGACCAGGGCGGAAAAAAAGGGGGACAGCTATGTCATAAACGGCCAGAAGACATTTATCACCAACGGATATTACGGTGACATAATGGTGGTGGCGGTCAAGACCGACCCGAAGGCCGAGCCGCCCTTCAAAGGCATCTCCCTGATTATAGTGGAGAAGGGAACCCCCGGTTTTACCGCCAGCAAGCTTGAGAAGATCGGCGCCCACTGCTCGGACACCGCGGAGCTTTTCTTCGAGGATGTGACCGTCCCCAAGGAGAATCTGCTCGGCGAGGAGGGATCGGGATTTTACGCCATCATGCAGAACTTTCAGCTTGAGCGGTTGGTGATCGGAGCTCTCTCCGTCGAAACGGCGCAGCTCGTTTTGGAACAGACCATCGAGTACACCAAAGAGCGATCCGCATTCGGCAAGCCCCTGTCGAAGTTTCAGGCGGTGCGGCATAAGCTTGTTGACATGGCGACGGAAATCGAGTTGAACCGGGCGCTGGTATATCAGTGCGCACATGCCTATTCACGGGGCGAGGATGTCACCCGGGAGATATCGATGGCGAAGGCCGCATCCGGTGAAATGGTCAATCGGGTCGTGTATCAGGGAACGCAGCTTTTCGGCGGGTACGGATACATGAGCGAATATCAGGTGGCCCGGATGTATACGGATGTGCGTGCCGTCAGCATTGCGGGCGGGGCCACGGAGATCATGAAGGAGATCATCGCCCGGTTGATGGGAATATAACGGAACGAACAGAAAATAAACAGCAAACGGGCGGCCGTCGAAATCGACGGCCGCCCTCTTTTCATTTCAGCCTATATATGCGTGAGCCAGTCTGTATACTGAGGAATCTTCCCGGAGAACATATCCGTTAAGCGCTCCTTGAGGTCGCAGGTAACGGGGCCGGGACATGCCTTCCCGATCGCCTTGCCATCGATGGATTTGATGGGTAAAATCTTCGCCAGGCTGCCGCAGAAAAACGCCTCGTCCATGTCGGACAGATCCTCGGGCGATATGTCTGTTTCCGAAACATTGTATCCAGTGTCCCGTGCGATAGTCAACACCGCCCGTCGGGTGACTCCCGGCAGGATATTATCCAGGGTCGGCGTTACGAGTTTTCCACCCCTCACGAAAAAGACGTTCGATGTGGCGCCCTCGGCAATGTATCCCCTGGTATCGAGCATGATCACGTCGTCATACCCTGCCTTTTTCATCTCCATCTTCGCCAGGAAGAAGCTGACGTAGTTTCCCACCACCTTCGCGTGCACCGGGACGGTGTCGGGGTGGAGCTTTCGAAACGACGAGATTCCCACGGTCACAGGCTTTGAGAGCTCCTCCTGTTTGATATTGTACGCATCGTAATCGACGCAGAACACCGCCACATCCACCTGGGGGTTCTGGGGCACGGCGTTGAACTCGATGAGGGGGTAGTAGGCGAAAAACTTACACACGCCGCTCTTAACGTTGTTTTCTCTGGCGGTTGAGAGGATCGCCTCGGTCAGCTCGTCCTTCGTCAGGGGGAGCGTCATGAATGTCAGATCGGCGGTGTTGTACATGCGGTCGATATGTTCCGTCAGCCCGAAAAACGCCGGTCCCGAGGCGGTCGTCACGATGTCCACCACCTCGAAAATGGCCGATCCCCGGCCGAAGCTGTGTGAGAGTATCGGGACCGTCGCATTGTCCCATCCTGTGAATTCACCGTTTATCCACGCTTTCATGTCGGATGTTCCTTGTGAGAGATCAATCAAGTGGTATGTACATCGTCGGGTCACGCGTACAGGGGAAGAATCCTAACACATCACAGCCGCCGTTTCAAGGAGATATCACGGAGAAGGGGGGGGAGGTGTTGAAATCGGTCGCGGCCCGTGCGGGGGCGGGGTCCGTCAGGGGGAGGCGCCTTCCTGTTCCGGGATGGCGTCGCCGAATTCCCGGAGGCGGTCCCTGGTATCGTCGACGGAATCACGGTACTCGGAGGGGAGTATGTCGGTGACCAGGTCGACGGCCCGGGCTACGTATGGGACAAGCTGGGAGTTGGCCGCCGCCCGGGGCATGATCGATATTGCGACAACCACGACGACCGCGACGATGAGAAATCCCTTCAGCAGGCCGAAGGCGAAACCGGCGAGACGGTCATAGAACGTCAGCTCCACCGATTTGATGAGCTTCGAGACCAGGATGCCCGCAATCGATACGGCGACGGCGACGACGAGAAAAATTACGGCGAAGCTGAGGGTGTTTCTGATCTCTTCCGAAGCGATGACGTCTTCCAGGAGCTGGGCGCTCATGCGGTAAAAAACCAGAGCGGCGACGATCCCAAGGATCACCGCCAACAGCGAAAAGATATCCTTGACGAATCCCTTGACGGTGCTGTATATGGCGCTGGCGCCGAGTACGATGATGATGACGATGTCAATGCCGTTCAGCTCCATACCGAATGATTTCGCCTCCGATGTGGGTGTTCTTTGTCCGTTTCGGCTACTGGAGGAACCACGCCATTTGCGTAAACAGGTCGTCTTCTATATCGGCGTGGAGGATGATCTTGTCCTCCCGGGTCGCGCCCAGGCCCAACTCCTCCGCCCGGATAAACGTGGGCATTTCCCAGATCGGGGTATTCCGTATGCTCGATGCCGCCCGCCTGTGGGATTTCAGAAGCGCCACCCCGGCGGCGTCCGTGGCCACGATGTCCCTGCCCGCAATCATGATGCCGGTATAGGGATTCTTCTTGATGGACGGAAGCAGCTGGATCGGGCCGTTGGAGTCCGGGCCGCCGGTAATCATGGATTCCCTGCCGTCGAGGATGATCAACTTGGGATGAGGAATAACGGTGAAGAGCTCCGGTATCCTCCGCTGGATGTTCTCTTTGTTCACGGGTGAGATACTCTTCAGACGCAGGTTCTTTTTGTATGGTTTTTTATACAAGAGACACCTGCTTTCGGTGTCGAGAAAACCGGTATAGCTGTTCATTCCCAGGGCAAAACGTGATAGGACATGGGTTCTGACCGTACCCAGGACGATGATATGATCCACCTTCGGCGCCAGGTTCATATTCTTGAGGAAGGGATCGTCCTCGAACAGCATCTTGGGGGCGCGGATGAAGTGTCTTCCCGGATTGATCTCCCAGTTCTCCTTGAAATCGTCGGGCAGGTAGCGATCACGGTAGACGAAATCGTCGAAATCCAAGAGCTTGATGCGTGTCGTCACATGAAAGAGGGAGGCCTTCTTGACGACCGGCGTCAATCCAGTCTTGTCGAAAACCTTTTTGGTGTTTCTATATAGGTTTGATTTATCCGCGATGTACACGGATGACGGCTTCTTGGAAACGACGGCATCCAACAGGTACGAGACGACCATTGGATCAACGGTGGCGGGATAGGGTCGGGGTGAGTTCATGGCGATCTTGATGAGCACCGATTCCTTCGGTTGGATAAAATCCAGGCCTCCTGATATCTCGATAAGCTCGGACAGCTTTGTCTTCAACAGGGCCTCGTTATCCCGCTCCTGCTCGGGTATTTTTACCATTCCCACTTCGATTTCCCGCATGTCTCTTGTGTCCTCTCATTTAAAAAAGGTGCTCACTCATTCTGAGCACATGTACAGATATAACGCATTTTACTTTTACTGTCAAAACTTTTCCAAACACGGAAAGAGTATCAATAGCGATCTCCTCTCCATGAGATCAGTGATCGGGGAGACATTCACCGCTCCCGGACGGCAGAATCGGGGGCCGGTCTCTCAATCGACCACCGTATCCGGGGATACCTCCCGCTTTTCCCTGTTCGATATCTCGGCGGACATCGTGAATTGAAGGACCTTGAGGCCGTCCTCCCCCGAGAGAATCGGTTTCTTACCTTCTTGAATGCAGGTGAAGAAGTGACGGCCGCTGTCGATAAAAGAATCGATCCAGTTGTCCCTGAGGTTGTGAAAGCTCCTGGTTTCACCGTCCCGAAGCAGCACCACCGGCGGCTCCTCCAGGGGATTTGCCGTGGTGCGGTTGACGTATATGATTCCCTCGGTACCCACCAGCTCCATACGGTCGTCGGCGGCGTAGTAATCCGAGTGAATGTAGAGGTTCGGGGCGAACGTGAGGTCGTACTGTCCGTAGCGCGCCCGGGCGCCCTCCTTGTACTTCCACATCACAAACGCGGGGGCGTCCACCACCTCCATGGTCCTGTCGATCCAGGCGTAGACCTTCTCGACCTCGCCCCCGATATTGTAGGCCAGGGAAAATTTGTGGTACCCGTCGTCGAACACCTGGGTGCCCCCTCCGCCCTTGACCTCGTCTATGCGCCATTGCCAGGCCTCCCGGGGCACGTCCCAGCCGCCGCTCATTGAGCAGGTCATGCGCATCCTGACCGTGATGAGGTCGCCGATGGCCCCGTCAAGGAGGAGCTGTCGCGCCTTGACGTAGGGGGGATAGAAGACGAAGTTCTCGAATATCTTCAAGAGCACCCCCTCCTCTTTCGCCGCGTCCACCATTTTCTGCGCGTCCGAAGCCTTTGTGGCCATCGGCTTCTGACAGCTGATGTGCTTTTTCGCCTGAGCGGCGGCAACGGTCATCGGCATATGCAGATGATGCGGGGTGAGAAGCTCCACCATATCGATATCCGCATCCGCGAGGAGCTTCTCGTAATCGGTGTATACTTTTTTTGCCCCCCATGCCTCCTTCTTTTGTTTCGCTGTGTCCTTGTTGATGTCGCATACGGCGAATATTTCGGCACTGTCACTCCCCGTGTACGCCGCAGCATGCAGATCGCTGATCCTCCCGCATCCGACGATCGCCGCTCGTATTTTATCCATGAGACCGACTCCTTTTATGACGTGTCTCTTATGTTTCGCTGTGAGATTATAATGCAAAAACTGTATAAAAAAAAGGGATTTTTAACGTGCATCCGAGGAGCAAATTCGATTCATTGGTTTTTCAGTGTGTGAAGGAACAGGCCGAAAGTGTGATCGGGAAAGTGCAGGGGAAACTCATTGTGAACATGACAGGCGGGCGGGGAAGGTAAATTTGGGATCGCGGTATCTGGATGTCGCATGCAGGGTAAGCGCCTTGAGGGTCCTTTTTTATATCCCATGCCCGACGGTGACCGATCCCCGCCCGGATATGACCGCAACGACGCTCCGGTCTTTGTTCAGGACGTATTCTCACGCCGCATACACGACCCCCGCCGTGGCGCTTGCAATGTCATTATTTTTGTATTAGTATGCGTGCTATGAAAATTCAGGTGGATGTGGCAAGTTCCGCGACCCGTCGGGCGGGCGTTCAATCATTGCAGGAGACAGACCCGACACAGCGCTTTGCACCCGCCCCGGGTGATGTGGTTATCGCCCGGGTGGAGAGCCTGGGGTTTCACCAGGTCATCGAGCTTGCCAGCGGGGTGGAGCATCCGATCTCTCCCGGGGAGACCGCGGCTGTGGTTCTGGGCCGCCGGTACGCCACCAGCGAGTTCGACGGAGACATTCCCCGCGTCCTCGTCGAGGGTGACGAACTGCACCTCTTGAACGTGGGGGGGGTGGCGGGTCATGTCAAGAGGGTCACCAGCACTCTCACCAATCCGACCACTCTCAGGTACCTCGGGCGTGCGGTGGACGAGGCCGGTCGGGGACTCTCCACCTTCACCGGGGCGCTCACGCCCCGGGAAAACAGCCGCCTCGATGTGATGCTGGTCATCGGCTCCGCCATGGATTCAGGAAAGACGACCCTTGCCTCCCTGGCCATCGAGCTGCTTTTTGAGGCCGGATTCCGAGTGGGGGGGGCGAAGCTGACCGGTACATCCCGCATGAAGGATATCTACCGCATGCGGCGGGCGGGAGCGGTTGCGGTGTGTGATTTTCTGGATGCCGGGTATCCCTCCACCTACGGCGCGACCACCGACGATCTTGAGCGAATATTCACGGTCCTCATGACGTATCTGGAGGATCAGGGCGCCGATATGATGGTGTTGGAAGTGGCCGACGGCGTATTCCAGCCGGAGACGGAGGCGGTGTTGTCGTCTCCGGTGATTAGGAGTCGGATACAGATGATCATCGGTGCGGCGTCCGACAGCATGGCGGCCTACGGAATGTATACATACCTGAAGGATGCCCACGGCGTCGTCCCGGATTTTATCTCCGGTATCATTATTTCCCGGCCGTTATGCGTTCGGGAGCTCAAGCGGCGCATCGTGACGCCGCTTTTGGAAAATCGCCCTCAATCAAAACATCGTTTTATACGTATGGCGAAGGAACGGTTTCCCTCATGTTCGAACAGTTGAAATATATCCGGGGCGAAAAGGTGACGGGATCGATCACCATCGCCGAAAACGCCAACCGTCAGATGATCGCCCTTCACTATTTCGGTCTGTGGGGCGCGTACGACGGACCAACCCTCCTTTTAAACGCGGCGGTTCACGGCAACGAGGTGGTGGGCGTGGAGGTGCTGCGTACCATCGTCGATCAAATCGACCCGGGCACGCTCAAGGGAAATCTCCTCGCCGTGCCCATCGTCAATCCAATGGCGTTCAATTCCGGTCATCGGTGGGATCCATACGACAACCTTGATATGAACAGGGTCTTCCCCGGTGATCCTGACGGCACCATGACCGAGCGGATCGCCCACCGCTTTTTCTCCATTTTCGTCAAAAGCGCGGATTACATCCTCGATCTCCATTCGGCGGAATTCCCCGATGAGTTGATTCCTCATATCCGCATCAGGGTGGAGAATCCCTCCAAGAAGTATCTGAACCTTGTGGCGTCCACCGGTATCAACGCCGTGTGGGTGGGACCGTCGCTGAAGGGGATGCTCCAGACCGAGGCGTATCGGGAGAAGATCCCCACCAGCACCATCGAGATCGGGGCGGCGGGGATTATCACCGACAGAAACGTGGATATCGGCACAGGTGCCGTGATGAATGTCATGCATGTGTTGGGAATGATCGAGGGAGAGGCGATTGTGCCGGATCATCAGATCATCCTGGCCTCAAACGAGTCCTGGGTGCGAAGCCCCATCGGGGGCATCTTCAAACCGGCCATTCACCTCGGGCAGTTCGTCCGCGTGGGCGACAATATCGGGGATATCATCGATCCTACAAGTTTCGAAACCCACGACCTCATCGCGCCGTTCCCCGGCATCGTTACCGGCATGACCCACCAGCCCATCGTCCGCTCCGGTACGCGGCTCTGCATGCTGGTGGATTTCGACAGCAGCGATCCGACCAGGCACCTGAAACAGACTCCGAAGCTTCCCAATACGACATACAGCCCCAATACCTACCTGCAAAGGCTGATGCGTCAGATGGATAAATGACGGGGGATTCATGATGAAAGAGACCGTATCCTATCCGAAGAAGGACATCCCGGTGCGGGCCGGAGCTGATGTGGTGGTGGTCGGCGGCGGCCCCTCCGGCTTTGCGGCCGCGGTTTGCGCCGCCAGAAAGGGACTCTCCGTGGTGCTGATCGAGCGCTACGGCTTTTTGGGCGGCATGGCCACCGCCGGGGCGGTGGGAACCGTCTGCGGATTGTATCTGTACCATCCGGAAAGGATACAGCATATCATCGAGGGATTTGCAAAAGAGGTGACCGACGCCCTGGTTACTGCGGGCGGCGCCTTCGGCCCCTTTATCCGCGAGGGATTTACGGCGCTGCTCTATAACCCCTGGCACGTAAAGAGGCTTCTCGACAGGATGGTGAAGGGAGATGAGCGCATTACCCTCATGCTGCACAGCCGGGTGGCGGACGTGGTGATTGAGGGCGGCGCGATGACGGCTGTTATTGTGGCGAGCCCCGAGGGGCTGTTTGCAGTGAGGGGGAAGGTCTTTGTGGACGCTACAGGCGACGCGGTGGTTGCCCTGGCGTGCGGCGCGGAAACCGTTAAAGGGGACGAAAACGGAAAAGTCATGACCCCCACGATGATGTTCTTCTGCCAGGGGATGGATATCGTCGCCTATCAGCAGGAGGGGATGGCCGTATTGAACGAGCGTATTCAAAAGGCCCTGGATGAGGGGACCTATCCCCTCACCGTCGGGCAGGGGCTGGTGATCCCGACCTTTCGCCCCGGTGAGGCGATGGTGAAGATGAGCTCCCTCACGTGCGAGGGGAGGGCTCTGGATGGGAGCGTTGTCGCCGATATCACCCTGGCTGAGCTTTCGGGCCGTGAGGGGGCTGAAGCCGCCATGGAGTTTCTCAAAAACGAGGTCCCGGGTTTCGCCGGCGCCTTTCTTTCCGATACCGCAGTGCAGGTCGGGATACGGGAGACCCGGCGCATCGTCGGCGAATACGTATTGTCCCGTGACGATGTGCTTTCCGGCAGGCAGTTCGACGACGCCGTGTGTCTGTCGTCCTGGCCCCTGGAGCTGTGGGATGAGGGGGCGTTGGAGCCTCGGCTTGTCTTCCTCGACGAAGGGTCCTATTACGGCATCCCCTATCGGTGCATGCTGCCCAAGGGCGTCTCCAACCTGCTGGTGACCGGGCGGGCCATTTCCACCGATCACGACGCCCTGGCCTCGTCCCGGGTGATGGGCCCCTGCATGGCGGAGGGCCAGGCCGCCGCCGCGGCCGCGGGGTGTGCCATACGGAAAAAGAGTTCTCTTATCGATGTAGATACCCAAGAGCTGCGATCGGAGCTGATCGCCGATGGAGCCAGGCTTGAGTAGGTCTGTTGTGTTCGTTTTCACACCCTGGGAGCACACCGCCGCATGTTCTTTTCAGATACGCCTCTCTTCCGAATCGCGCGACTGATACTAACGATATTCGTCGTTTTCCTCTTTTGGGGGGCCGGGGGATGCGTTACGATGTCGTCATTCATGATGCCGTCCACGAAGGGGATCTATCACACCGTTCTGCCGGGGGAGGATCTCTGGCGTATTACGACGACCTACGAAGTGGATCCCGGAATCGTCGCCGAGGTCAATCGACTCTATAATCCCGACGACCTGGAGAGTGGAGACGTCCTGTTCATCCCCGGCGCAAAAAAGATCCTCGAGATACCCCCGTTGTCACCCGAGGAACTGGCCGAGAAGTTGAAATCGGGTCTGTTTGCCTGGCCGGTGGAGGGGATGATCTATTCCGTGTATGGTCCGCGCTGGGGGCGAATGCATACCGGCATCGATATCTCGGCCTCCAGCGGGACACCGGTCGCCGCGGCAAGGAATGGGGATGTGGTGTTTGTGGGCAGGCGCGGCGGATACGGTATCATGATTGAAATCAAACACGACGATCACTATTCAACGGTGTATGCGCACCTCAGAGACACCTACGTGGTTGAGGGGAATCGGGTTCGCGAGGGGGAGGTGATCGGTGAGGTGGGTTGTACCGGCCGCTGCACCGGCCCCCACTGCCATTTTGAAATATTGTACGACGGCGAGCACCGGGACCCGCTGTTTTTCCTGCCGTGACGGTCGATATCGAAAGGACTGACCGGAAACGGGGGGAGGGGGGCAGTTTGTTTGGTGAATGACGTCGTGTGTGTTTGACAGATAAAGAAAAAGACCATACAATAAATAAATACGGTAACTGATGAATTGTATATGGCAGATATAACGTCTCGAACAGTAGCAGTATTTATCACTTCCATGGGCGACTCCCCTGAATCGGTGCGGGAGTTTATCAAGAACTTCTCCGCCCGGTACAACATTCCCGCCCAGAAGATGCTCGCCCTGAGCAAAAAACTTCCCGCCAGGCTCGGCGTATACAGCGAGGAAAAGGCGAAGCGCCTGGGCCTCGAGATAAAAAAGCTTGGGGGGGATGTGCGCCTCAAGCGCGTCGCCCCGAAGGCGGACCCCCAATCCCAAACTCAAAAAGAACCTCCCCGGCCCGTGGAGCTGCCGGCGGACGATGGGGAGGCGGCGCCCTCGTGGCTGTCCCACGGCGCGTCGGAGTCCCAGGATGAGCTTTCCAATATGACCGACGGGCAGAACGAGGCCGCCCCGCCAGCGGAAGGCGTCGATTATTCCGGGGTCTATGACGATTCCAACGCACCGCTGTTTGAAAAAAAGGACCCCCGCAGCATCGGCAAATATGAGACGAAGACCGCCTATTCCGGCTCCGACACCAATGGTTTGAGCGATGAAAAGTTTGAAAAGGTCAAGCAGCTCTATGCGGGACGAAAGGCGAAACACGGAATTTTTGAAAGCCCCGTCGTCAAGGTCATCATTGTGCTCATGATCGCCGCGGCGGTGTACTTTGGCTATACCCAGCGGGAGATGATCATCAGCTTCCTGTTCGGGGATGAATGGCTGCTGGAGGAAACGTACGTACACAAGATAAATCCCGACCTCATCCTCGTGCGGGACTACTCCGGGTTGTACAGCGGTGACACAAAGTCTACGACGCCTTCGGGGGAAAAGGCCTTCGTCGATATAAACCTGATGGTAGAGGGATCCTACATATACAGCATCACCGCCGAGATTCGCTACACCGACCCCCAGGCGGGGCCCTGCCGAATAGATATGGAGTACGCCCCGCGGTTTTTTTATTACCGGCGAACGTCCGAAAAGGCAAGCAGAGAAGTGCTCTACAACGTGGAGACCACGTTTGCCTTTGAGGGTGACGCCGTGGCGACGATAGATGATGACGGCCGCTTTTTGATACTCCTGACGCCCGAAGACGTGGGGATCGACATCGCATCCGTGCCCGCCACGGAAAAGGACGAATTGGGAAACGTCGTCCTGCTGCGTGTGGAGGGGGTCTACGGCGATGAGTTGACCTTTTACGGCGGCGTGACCAACACGAAAACCGAGATCATGGAGTGGGAAGCCGTGATGGAGTGATCCCGAGTACCCGTATACATACCCCCTTTGACGTTTCGTATTTTCATCCTGACGTCATCTTCCACAATAAAAGCTTCTGATTTTTCGTTCGAATTTTTTTATTGCATTGATAGTGCAAATGCAATATAATGTCATTTGCATTCAGGGTGCGGGTCGGCTCCGAGAGGTCGTTTCGCACAAAAAACGATGACGGAGGCGGTATGACCGTCAAACGGGAGGGGGAAGAGGGGAGGATGAGGATAAAGGGGGGGAGGGTGCGAAAGGAATAAAGAAGGGCGAAAGAACTAAGGAAGGGGGAAAGGGGATGAATCCCGCGCTGATTCTGAAAAAGAGGGGATTGAAGCGGACCCTGGGAAGGGTGAAGGTGCTTGAAATTCTTATCGAATCCAAGCATCCCCGCACCGGGGGGGAGATCATCCGGCTTCTGGGGACCGACAGCATGGATCCGGCATCTGTCTATCGAATCCTCAATGCCTTCGTCTCGCACGATGTGGCCCATCGCTTGGTGGGAATGGACGATGTGGCGCGGTACGCTGTCAATCGGGGGGAGGAAGAGCACCCGCATTTTTACTGCCGGGTGTGCGGCGTCATCACCTGCATGAAGGATATCCGTCTTCCCCGGGTGGATGTGCCGGACGACGGATTTCTTGTGGAAGAAGAGCACCTGACGCTTCGGGGAGTCTGCCCCGGCTGTTCCGGGTGCGTTGAACAGGAGGAATAATGATCATGAGAAAGGTGCCGAGAGCGATATATGTACTGTGCGTTATCTGTGCGTTCATGATACCCCTCACGCTGGCGTCGTGCGGCGATACGGCGACACCGGAGGCCGACGGACCCGAGACGATCAGCGTGGTTGCAAGTTCCTTCCCTCTGTATGATTTCGCCCGAATTGTCGGCGGAGAGCAGGCGGATGTGGTGCTGCTGCCGCCGCCGGGGCTTTCGCCTCATTCATTCGAGCCGACGCCGAAACACATCGAGACCATCGAGTCCGCGGATATGTTTATCTACAGCGGCGCGGGACTGGAACCCTGGGTGGAGGACGTGTTGGCGGGGATTGAGAATCAAAAGCTTCTGGTGGTGAACGCCGCCGATGGGGCGGTATTGATGGAAATCGCCGATATGGAAGCTCACACACACGATGAACAGAACGGCGACGGCGATCATGACACCCATACGCCTGATGCGGACGAGGGGGAACACCATCACGGGTTATACGACCCCCACTACTGGCTGGACTTCGAAAACGCGAAAGTACAGGTTGACAACATTTTGGGGGGATACCTGCAGATCGACTCGGAGCATGCGGGCAGCTACCTGGAGCGGACCGACGGGTACACATCCACCCTCGAGCTCCTCGATCAGATGTATCGGGACACCCTGACGGTGTGTCCCGGGAAAGATCTCGTATCGGCTGGCCATTTCGCCTTCGGATACCTGGCTCACCGGTACGGATTGAACCATCGAGCGATCTACGGGGCGGCTCACAATGTAGAGCCGTCACCCAGGGAATTGACGGAAATGGTGGATTACATTGGACAACATGATATAAAATACATCGTCGCCGATGCGATGCTCGACGCGAAGGTGGCGCGAACCATCAGGGATGAAGCCGGTGTCGAGATCGTTACGCTGAATCCGGCGGGAAATGTCTCCAAAGATCAGTTGGAGAACGGCGTGACCTTTATCGATATCATGCAGGAAAACCTCAAGGGTCTCAAACTCATCTTGGGATGTGAATAAATGGAAACACGTGTGTCCAATGCGGTGCTGGAAATGCGCCGGGTCAGTTTCGGGTACAACGCCCATCCGGTAGTGGAGGAGATCACCTTCACACTTGAACAGGGGGATTACCTCTGGGTTATCGGCCCCAACGGATCGGGGAAGACCACCCTCATGAAGTTGGCCCTGGGCATCATTAAACCCCGGGAGGGGGAGGTTTTTCTCCTTGGGCGTCGTCTCGAGCACTTCCGGCGGTGGGAGAGGGTGGCCTATGTGCCCCAAACCGTCTCCCGGTTCGATCCGTTTTTCCCCGCGTCCGCCATGGAGGTGGTGGCGATGGGGCTCCTTTCGGAGAAGAAATTTCCCCGTCGGTTGGATGGTCGGGATAGAAGGCGCGTTGAGGAGGCGTTCGAACGGGTCGGTATCGTCGACATTATGAAGCAGCGCATCGGGGAGCTTTCCGGAGGTCAGGTTCAGCGGGTGTATCTGGCACGGGCGCTGGTGAGTACGCCGGATATCCTGTTTCTCGATGAGCCGACCTCCGCCGTGGAGCCGGGGGTGCGGGAGGGATTTTTTCGGGTGATAGATGAATTGAACCGAACGGGGACCGCGGTATTCCTCATTAATCATGACATCGCGGGGATGGGTATCAAGAACAACAAGATACTCTTTATCAACAGGACGCAGTTGTTTTTCGGCGACGGCGGGCAGTTCTGCATGTCTCCCAGCATGGGGGAATACTTCGGGAGCTCTCAGCATATTATCTGCCACCAACACATAGACAACTGAGCGCGCGGCGGCTTATCGAGGTATCTGATTCATGCATGCATTCGGTTTCGCGGGAGGATTCCCGGAGCTGTTTTCATTTCTCGAATACGGATTCATCCAGCGGGCGATATTCACGGGCATATTCGTGGGTGTGGCCTCGGGGGTGCTGGGGGTCTTCCTGGTGTTGCGCCGCTACGCCCTCATCGGCCACGGGCTGACCCATGTGGCCTTCGGCGGCGTGGCGGTGGGATTGTTGTTCAGCTCCCAGCCCTTCTGGTGGGCGCTGGTGGTGACGGTGCTGTCGTCGGTGGGCATCCTCAAGCTCCAGGAACGGGTGAAGATGCACGCGGACGTCGCCATCGGCATCGTGTCCGCCGTGGGGATGGCGGCGGGTCTCATTATCGCAAGCGTAGCCGGGGGATACAACGTCGACCTGATGAGTTATCTCTTCGGCAGCATCCTCTCCATCAGCATGGGCGAATTCTGGGTCTCCATTGTCGTATCGGCGGTGGTGATCGGTTTTATCGCGGCGGCCTATCACGACCTCTTCGCGGTAACGTTCGATGAGGAGTCGGCCCGTACCATGGGCGTGCGGGTGGGTTTCTACAACTATTTCTTCACGGTGATCTCCGCCGTCGTCGTGGTGGTGGGGATGCGGGTGGTGGGGCTGCTGTTGATATCGTCCCTGGTCATCCTCCCCGCCATCACCAGCCTCCAGCTTTCCCGCACGTTTTCGAGGTGTTTGATCCTTTCCGCCGTGGTCGCCGTCATCTCGGTGCTGGGGGGCGTTTTCCTGTCCTATCATCTGAGACTTCCCAGCGGCGGCGCCATCGTTGCGGTCAATTTCCTCCTGTTTCTTCTGGCATACATCTACCGGGCGGTTTCGGGACGGTGATCCGTCGGGGCGACCGGTTTGCCGAGTCGTCGATTCCTCGCAGGAAAGGGAAGAATCCGATGAGGCGCGGCGCGTGTCTTGCGGTTACCTGTCGGACTCATGCGGCGCCGTCTCCCGCACCAGTTCCGTCCCGCCGTCCGTAGACTCTGCGGACGTTCGGTCTTCTTCGGGATATCCTCACCGGTCAATGCGTTGCGGTGGATTCACGCGGTTTTGAGCCGACCCCGGGGATGCCCCCCCGTCTTTCTCGAATGTTCAGGATACACATCACACCCAAAAGCACCAGGACTCCGGCGCAGGGATACATGCTCCTCGGCCCGAAGGTCTCGACGAGGTATCCCCCCAGGGCGGGGCCGATGAGGATGGCTCCGTTCTGGCACGCCATGTAGACGCCCAGGAACCCGGCCGTGTTCTCCGGCGGGATGATGGTGATGAAGTAGGAATACGCCACCACCAGTATGATGGCGAATGCGGCGCCGGCTATAATCATCAGGGGGTAGACGGAGCGGAAATCCATGACGACGCCCGTGATGAAGAGAACCAGGGCCAAAAGCATGAGGCCCACGACGGTCAGCCGCTTTTGGCCCGCCCTGACGCCCAGGTAGCCCATCGGCAGGGCGAAAAGGACATATGAGACGGTAAAGAGAAACTGCACCAGCACCGCCTCCCGGACGGTGACCCCGAACATACCCCGCATGGCGATGACGAAAAAGTAATTCGCCATCCATATGCCGCTCCACCACAGTATCATGCCGCCGTAGAAGGAGACCGCCCGGCGCTCGCTCATGATGCGTCTTATCAGGTCTCCCGATTTTCGGACGACGGGCGGGTGCTTCGGCTCCCGGGTGCCGGCGCACATGACGGCGACGGCGAAGACGATTGACCCCGCCGCCCAGAAGAACGGGAACGCGTGGTTTGCCTCCCAGGCCCGGCCTCCGAAAAAGAGATAGGCGATGACCCCGATGCCCCCCACGAAAAACATCACGCCCGAGGCCGTTCCCTGCTGCTGGGGGGGCGCCAGGTCGGGCAGGAGGGCGAAGTAGGGCCCCATCGCCACGAAGAAGGCGGCGTATACAATCAGCGCCAGGAAGATGACCGCCGCCTTCGATGTGACGGACGGCATGATGAGGAGGATCGTCACCGTGACAATCCAGCCCGAGACGATAAAGGGCTTTCGCTTTCCAAAAGGGGTGGAGATGCGGTCGGAGAGCGCTCCGGCGACGATCGGCATGCTCATGCCGAAGATACCCGCGGCGGCGATGACGATGCCGGTTAGAGTTTCGGATCCGAGGATTTCCAGCAGGTGCACCGGCAGGGTGGCCATGGAAAACCCCCAGAACGTCTGCACGGCGTAGAGCCCCATCGAGAGGAGCAGCAGCCGTACGGGGGAGAGGAAGGATTTTTCTCGAGAGCTGTCGATGGCGGGTTCTCCGTGAGACAAACGTATATCTTCTACCAGCAATTGTGTGAAAAAGCAAGGAAATTCCAGTGGATGCACATATCACACCGACAAAGGACCGAAATGGCGATCAAAGAAGTATGCCGTGACGTCGACGGTCGATGTCACCCGCTCGGTATCGGAGACACCGGCGGGTGACACGCCTTCTCGCCCGTCACGGCATGTGCCGTGTACAGCGGATGATATCAGGCAAGTCCGAAGAGTCTCGCCGCGTTATGATAGAGCCACTTGTGTTTTACCTCCTCCTTCAGGGGCAATTCCATCACCCCGTCCGCCAGCTGTTTGATGGTCATGCCCATAAAGAGCCACGTGGAGCCGAACAGGACCCGGTCCTGGAGGATGGAGTTGCCGTAGCGAAGCAGCGGCTCCCAGCCGGTTCCGGGCATGCCGATGTATTTCGGGATGTAGGAGGCGATATCAATATATACGTTCTCGTTTCGCCAGGCGACGGCGACCATCTCCTCCACCCAGGGCCAGCCGCCGTGTCCTGCGATGATCTTCAACTCGGGAAAATCCTGGGCCACGATGTCCAGATATATGGGGCGTTCCACCTCCATGGTATTGGTGGAGTAATTGATGGACATGTGAAACCAGACCGGAATATCCAGGTCCACACACGCGGCGTATATGGGATACATTTTCGCGTGATGCGGCGGGATGCCGAACATGAACGGGCGCATGGCGATGCCCCGAAGACCCAGGTCGTAACAGCGCCGCACTTCCCGGAAGGCGTCCATCCCCTTGAGAGGATCTATACCGGCCACGCCGATGAATGTATCCGGGAAGCGGCGAACCAGGTCCGCGTAGTAGTCGTTGGGAAGGCCCGCCAGGCCGCTGGGGGTCTCCTCGTCCAGATTGAAAATCACCGCCCGCTCCACGCCCATTTCGTCGAGGCTCGCGATAAAGGTCTCGGGATCGGTGGCCAACACCTTCATCTTCGGGGCGAGGGCGGCCTTGAGTTCATCCTGGGTCAACTCCTTTTTCATGCGAAAGAGCTCATCGGCCTCTACTCCCAGGATCGGTGACACCCTGGGACCGAAGACGTTTTTCAGGTATCTGGCCATCTGTGGGGGAAGGGAGGCGATCATATCCAGGACCACCTCCTCTGTAGGGATGTAGCACAGGGAATCGATGATTTTATATGAGTTGCTCATGGTCTCCTCTCGGTATCGTTGGATTTCTGATCGAGGTTGTGAATGTGATCTCGGAAAATCATTCGTCGTTCGCGTGTCCTTCGGCGATCTTCGCAAACAATCGCCCGATCCGGGCGCCGATGGTCTCAATCTGCAGCTTCCTTCCCATGGAGATCTCGGGAGCAAACCGCCTGATGATGTCGAGCTCCTCGGGCGTGGGCAGCGGGGTTGTTTCCAGTGAATCCGCAATCTTCAGGTCCCAGGGAATATCCTTCGTTATCTCCTCCACCGTCATATTCGGATGGAGTCCGGCAAGATACATCTCCTTGGAATCGTCGTCGAATCGAAAGACTCCCTTGGTGGTGATGAGAATCTCGGGTCCCGATCCCTCGGGCATGCCCGCATCGTACCGGGAGGTGCCGCCCTCCACATAACCGGGCGAGGTGAAGTAATCGAGCTTTTCAACAAATTCTCCGCCCCGCATGGTCAGCACCGCCCTGTTTGCATATCCCACGAACTCGGGCGCTCCGCCCGCTCCCATCATGCGGATGATGAAGTTATCGGGATCGCCGATATATGAGCTGTTCATGTTGCCGAATTTATCGATCTGCCCCACCCCGAGGAACGTCACATCGACGTATCCCCTGTTTACGACGGTGGTGAAGATGTCTACCATGTCGCAGGAATAGGTGAATCCCCTGGTGCAGCTCACATCGGCGATATGCAGCGGGACCTTGAAGGGATCCATACCGTATATCCCCGCCTCGGTCAGAATGATGGAATTCGGGGCGTGGGTCGCTCGGGCCAGTACTCCCGCGGCCATGGGGATGCCCTGGCCGATCACCACCATCTCGCTGTCTCTGATCTCCTTTGACGCCCGGGAAACGATCAGCTCGTCTATGGTATATTTAACCGCCATCGATCAGCACTCCTTTCTCATCGAGCATTGCCACGAATTCGTCCATGCTCATGCCAAGCTGGTTTGAATAATCGTTTTCGTCCCAGACCCGGGTGAATGGAAAACCGTAATCGGCGGGTGTGCTCTCGAAACGCTGCGGCAACAGCTCCCTCAAGGTGTCCGACCCGAATTTTCTCTTGTAATGTTCGATGTACGCCTCCCGGTCGGAAACATTGTGTATCCACTCGTCTATCCAGGCGAGAAGCCCTTCGGCCGATGACGCGGACGCGAAGAACAACACCCGAAATAGCATATCGTAGTCATAATGGCCGGCTACTTCCGATGGGTGGGCGCCCCAGGGGGAATGAACCACCGCCGCCACCTTATGGGCGGGAACAATCGTCAGGTGAGGGGACGACTTGATGACATCGCTGTCGACGATTTGCTCGGTCGAGAGAATAACCCGCTTTGCCGCCAATGCCGCCCACTTGGAGTTGATCATCGCACCCCAGAGCTGACCGTTGCCTGATCTGTCGGCCCGCTGAACATGAATCAGTGCGAAGTCGGGATTATATCCCTTGACCACGAGGACCGGCTTTCCGGAAAAGGGGTCCTCCACTTCGGCGAAGCGGTCGCTTTTGAGAAAGCCCCGCCGTTTGACCACGTCGGTCACCCGTATGCCGCCCATGACCGGAATGAAGGGATAGCCCATGGCGCCCGCCTTCATCATCGATAGCAGCGTGTGGTTTGTCATCTCTTCCACCAAAAGGCCGCGTTCCTTGATCGCTCGGTCGAGGGGTGATACCAGGCGTGTGCCTCCGGACCGGAAATTATACGCCAGTACCAGCCGATCGATGACCTCCGATTCCACCAGTTGGTCTATTTCCTCGATACCGCCCTGTTGAAAACACATGAGGTTCCGCTTCTTTTTGCGTATCAATTCATGTGTCAGCGCCAGGGGCATACAATAGAGGCAATTGGCGAACACGAAGGAGTCTCCATCGGACACAAAACGCTCGATCGCCTCGGAGGCGGTCATGAGCTTGTCCGTTGCCATGAATTTTTCCATAGAAAGCCCCATGATATGAGATAAAAGATAAAAGAAGAGGAGTATGGTGGCTGGGATGGTGATTGTGCGAATGTCCGGGAAGAGGTTCCCTCAGCCGTTGATACATACACACGTTATTATATTATTGCATGGCGGGGTGCATAATGACCAGTATTTTTTCCGGAGTCGGGATAAAAAACGGGCGTCTCATATCGCCGGTCCAGTGCGGTTCAAGACGCCCAATGAGAAAAATGAGGTATGAAAAGGGCAAGTGTGGGATGTATTGTTCTTTTTTAAGCATGCATACCCTAACCGATACATGTAAAGGGAGAATAAACATTCTGTTATTTTTCATGGAATCGACGGCCGGACGGATGAACAATGGACGGAACATGCAGGGAGGATTGACGGATTACCATGAAAAACGGGACGAATCCCGTTAGGAAGGAGTCGTCCCGAAAATAAATCAAAATGTATGTAAGAAACCGGTAACGTATTGGACGCCCGAAAACCGCTTTGATGTATATATATGGATGATGTCGGGTTTTTTTCGGCTTTCGGATGACGTCGGCTATTCCGGCTTCAATGCCAGGTTGTCCAGTTCCCGCCACTGTTCTTCCAGTTCATTCCAGTCGAGGGGGCCTGAGCCTACTTTTTTCTGCTTGATGGCAAACGCACAGCATTCGTCTCCGGCGGCGGAACACATGACTTCTTTCGATTCCGTTGTGTCGCCTATATATGTCTCGGCGATCATGGCCCCGAGCCCCTCCAGATATTTCTGGAACAGGAAACATGTCGGGGAGTCCGATGTGACGCCGTCGGACTCGTAGGCGTCCCAGCATTTCAGGTAGAACATATACATGCCGTCGGGCATCATTTTGGTGGCGATCCGGGTTCTTCCCCACCCCAGGAACGGAAAGCTGTTGGAAAGCACCCCGTCCATGGAGGCCATGGCCCCTTCCAGGTCGTTCCAGTTGTAATTTTCACACGCCCGCTGCCCCACCGCGTATCCCGCCCGGCGGGTGACGGTGTTTAATATGGCCCGGGCACCGTGCTCGGTGAGGATGGAAATGGAGGCGTCCTTGAACGCCTGGAGGAACCTCAGGGGCAGCATGGAAAACGGGGTGTTTCCGAAGGCGATCAGGTCCCGGGTTTTCCCGTCCCACTGGAAGAGGTCCGGTATGGTCGAACCGTCCGTGGATATCGGCAAGATGGTCTTGTCGTTTGCGTCGCGGACGTGGCCGTAGGTGGGATTGTCCGTATCGGCCTTGGGTGAGCCCACGGTCGTCAGCAGGGAGCGAAGGGTCATGGTGACGGCGTTTTTCCCCTCCGCTTTTTCAATTTCATCCAAAAACGACTGGAGAAAACCCCGGCGCTGGAGTATGAGCCTTTCCGTACGGTCTCCCGCTTTTAGGGTGATGATTCCCCGCGTTGTATCCCATGAAATGGTATTATGAGTCATGAAGAGAGTCTCCCTTAAAAGATGAATATATTCACGCAACATATTATACCCATTATACACTATAGTACAGGTGAAGTTCAAAGGATGATATACAAAAAAAACGGACGCATCGAGAGGTGTTGATGCGTCCGTTTTGTGTATGATGTGTTAAGGAAGTCTCGGAAACGCGGTTATTCGGATTTTCTTTAACTCGCTCCGAAAACCTTCTTGACCTCCTTGAACGCCTCGTTCGCAATGTTGACCGACTTTTCGATGTCCTTTTCCTCATGGGCGGCCGAGACGAACCAGTTGTGATGGGGATGAAAGAAGACCCCCCGTTTCATGGACTCTGCGGCGAACAGCTGGCTTCTTCTGAAGCTCACATCTCCCACAAAGGTCATGAAGGGAATGGCCGGGGGTCCGGTGACGGAAATCTCCAGGTCGTTGGCCTGGGCCATCTCCTCCAGTCCCGACTTGAGCTTCTCACCCATTTTGCGCATCTTTTCGATGCCCTTGTCTCTCTGGAGGATTTCCAGGGTCTTTAAAGACGCGGCCATCGGATCCGCGGCGAACCAGTAACTCCCGGTGAAAAAGACATTACTGGCGCTGAGCCGTGTCTTTTCGTTCCCGACCATGGCCGACAGGGGGTGCCCATTGGCGATGGCCTTGCAGTAGCAGGAGATATCCGGTTGGAAGCCGAAGTATTCGTGGGATCCCCTCATATCCAGGCGAAATCCGGCCCGGACATCGTCCAGAATTAGGATGATTCCCTCGTCGTCACAGGTTTTCCTGATGCCGTTCCAGAAACCGTCGGGTGGCATCTGCTGATCCGCCCACGTGGGATGGTGATACGGTGTAAAGATGGCCCCCGCCACCTGGTCCGGGTTTTCCTTGACGAGCCGGCGGAATCCCTCGAGGTCGCCCCAGTCTATATAGAGGATGTGATCGACGTCCTCGTCAATCACGCCGCCGTGGCCGGCGCCCTGCGCCCAAGGAGCCGTACCGTGGTATGCGCCCTTGGCCATGATGATTTTTTTCCTCCCGGTATGTTTTCTGGCGACCAGGAGGGAGTGGTTGGTCATGTCCGCGCCGTTCTTGCCGAACACCGCCCATTCGGCCATGGGGATGAGTCCGGTCAGGCGCTCGGCAAGCAGCACCATCACCTCCGCGGGGTGGTTGCAGCTGCTGACCTTGCGGCGTTGGGCGTCGGCGGCCTCCTCGACTTCGTCGTTGTTGTATCCCAAAACCATCGGGCCGTAGGCGCAGATGTAATCGATATACTCGTTGCCGTCGACGTCCCAGTAGCGACATCCCTTGGTTTTCTCCACATAATAGGGAGAGGCCAGGGGGCCGGTTATGACGGGTGTATGGTGACCGTAGATACCCTGGGGTATCACCTTGACAGCTCGCTTGAAAATCTCCAAGGATTTCTTATATTTATCTTCGTAACCCTTCATGATTTGTCTCCCTCGTCTTCCCGTTCCGAATTATTCCAGGTAGGCCCCGGCCTTTTCCATGAGCACCGCGAGCTGTTCCACCATCGCCAGCGATCCCGAGAGGTCGATGTCTCCCAGGCAGATGGCGGCCATCAGGTCAAGGGTGTCGGTGAACATGGCATAGGCGATGTCATAATCTCTAAACCCGAGGTATACCGTGTAATCATCCGGTTTTCCCTTTGCGGCGGTAAATGTCGTCCCCTCTTTTTTCAGGTAGACAGACGGTCCTCCCTTGATTTCCAGAAAGGCGATGCCGTCCGGTATCTTCTTGACGATGTCCTTTACGGATTCGTCCGCGTTGCCCACCTGGGCCGCGCCGAATATGGCGGCCACCATCAAAAGCGAGGCCACCATCTCCTTGCCCTTCTTGCCGCCGGGGGGATTTTCCACATTGTCCATGTAGGCTTCCAGCCTTTTTCCCAAAGGGTCAAATCCCTTCATCACCAGGCCCATCTTCAGAAGTCCCTTTACCGGGATGGGCAGGGTAAATCCCCCTTCGAAAAGGTTGTTTAACATGGAGACGCTGGGGAGAAACAGGCTGACGGTCGGCTTTTTATCGGTGCCGGGTGTGGCCACCACACCGTCCGGGCTGATTTCCACCTGGGCTGCAAGGCTCCCGGGCGCCTTGAACTGGATGACGCCGGAGTGTTTCTTGATAATTTCCTTTGCTTCCGCGTCTCTCTTGGCGAGTTCTTCGAACAGGTGAAGCACGGCATACAGGTACAGCCGGGCCTTCACGATTTCAGCAGACATAACTCCCTCCTCGTGCGTTCAATCCCGGTGATACGGGGGTGACAAAAATTGTATGATAAAGATACTCTCAATAACGCATCATCCCGAAACAACACCGGTTCGATCACTCACCAGTAAAATCAGGTTTTCTCCGTTCTCCAAATGCGGCAAGTGCCTCGAAGAGATCCTTTGAGGGGAGGATGTTTGCGCTCTTGTGGGCGACATATGTCAAGCCGTCGTCCATCGACTTATCCCTGCAGTAATGGATGACATCCTTGGCCGCCATCACCGCCAGAGGAGACTGGTCCGCGATCTCCCGGGCCAGGTCTTCGGCGGCCGCGTACATCGTGTCCTTATCGGGATAGACGTAGTTGACCAGGTGCATCTCTTTTACTTCCTGAGCCGAGTAGTTCCGGGTGGTGTAGGTCATCTCCTTGGCGAATCCCTCACCGACGATACGGGGAAGGCGCTGCAGGGTGCCCACGTCGGCAACAATGGCTATCCGTGCCTCCCTCACCGAAAAGGTGGCGTCTTCGCTAGCCAGCCGGATATCGCAGGCGGTGATGAGGTCCACGCCTGCGCCGATGCAGTGGCCTTGGATTGCGGCGATGACGGGTTTGCTGCATGACTCGAACGCGGTGATGGATTTCTGAAGTCTCAGGATGTCCTTGATGAGTTTTACGCGCTTTCTGCCCATGATTCCGGGTTCGGTGAGACCCGTCACCTCACCGGCCATGCCTATCAGGTCAATACCTGCGGTGAAGGCCTTTCCCCTTCCCCCCAGGATAACCACGCGCACGTCGTCGTCTTGGTCCATTTCTTCCATCACGTCCACCGCTTCTCTCCAGAAGTCGGGTCCGCATGCGTTGAGTTTTTCCGGTCGGTTCATGAATAACCAAGCGAATTTTTCCTTCTTCTCAATTTCAAAGACTTTGTAGGTTCCAGCCATGTTCCACACCTCGTTCTTTGACATAACAATGTTCATTTTCGCGGACTCCATTGTAGCAGGTTTTTGAAGGAATGAAAACAGAAACGTCCGGAATTTTCCACATTCGTGCGAATTTTTTGTTTTTTTAAGTTCATTGATCCACTCACTCTCTTTGAAACCGGGTTATTGCCTCCTTTTTCGGATGTTTTCCCTTGCCAAGATTGTCAGGTGTGCTATCATTTGGTGGAAAAAGTACAATACAGAAAATTTTTTGAATCCATCATCGAGCGGAACAATACCGCTCGGTTTTCGCATGATACCGTGATTTTTACCGCAGATATCGGCGGCACCACCACCCGGCTTGCCCTCTTTACCGAAGAATTGGGCGGCCCGGTGATGGATCGCCGGACAGACTATACAAATCGCGATTTCGACTCCTTTGGCGATATCGTCGCCGATTTTCTGGCTGGGGACGAAGCGATCAACGGCGCCTGTGTGGCGGCGGCGGGACCGGTTCATGATGGGGCGGTGCTGGTGACCAACCTCTCATGGCGCATCGATCGGCGTGATATCTCCCGCATGGTTGGCTGTGACCGGACGCTTCTGGTCAACGACCTGGTGGCCCTGGCGGCGGGTACGCCGCACCTCGAAGATACTGACCTTGTGTGCCTGCATCCCGGGGGATATCGAGGAGGGCGTCGGAGAGGGACGGCGGCCATCGTCGCCGCGGGCACCGGCCTGGGAGAGGCGTACCTGATCCCCATGAAAAGAGGGGACGAAACGGTGTTGATCCCCCGCCCCTCGGAGGGGGGGCACGCGGATTATCCGCCCAGAAACGACGAGGAGGCGGCGCTCTGTGACTATCTCCGCTCCCGATACGGGCATGTCAGCAAGGAGCGGGTGATCTCCGGCGGCGGCATTCGGTCCATCTATGAGTTTTTGAAAGATACCGGCCGCGCGGCCCCGGACCCGGACGTGGAGCGGCTTCTCGATCGGGAAAAGGGCGGGATCGATGAAAAACCGCCGCGTGAGAGGCCGACCGACCCCAACCAGATCATCACGAGAAACGCGCTGGATGGGGTGTCCGACATATCGGTTCAGACCCTTCGCATGTTCGTCTCCGCGTACGGCGCGGAAGCGGGGAACATGGCGCTTACGCTGATGGCCGATGGGGGTGTGTATATCGGCGGGGGGATCGCCCCGAAAATTCTTCCAGCGATGACCGACGGACGGTTCATCGAGTCGTTTTTGGACAAGGGGAGGCTTTCAGACTACCTGAAGGAAGTACCGGTGTGGGTGATTGTCAATCCCGCCGTTCAGCTTATTGGTGCTGTGTACCTGGCAGTGGAAGATGATGACGGCATGGAGGTAATGGATGAAAGGCAAGGATAAGGCGGAAATCGAGGCCCTGAGTATCAATACCATTCGAATGCTGGCGGTGGACGCGATTGAAAAAGCAAAGTCGGGTCATCCGGGCATGCCCATGGGCGCCGCCGCAATGGCATATACCCTGTTTACGAAATTTCTCAGGTTCGATCCCGAAGACCCGGCGTGGATAGGGAGGGATCGATTCATCCTGTCGGCGGGTCACGGCTCCATGCTGTTGTATGCCCTGCTTCATCTGTGCGGCTATGATATAAGCATGGACGATCTGAAGGCGTTTCGCCAGTGGGGAAGCAAGACCCCCGGACACCCGGAATACGGCCATACGCCGGGAGTGGAGACCACCACCGGCCCCCTCGGCCAAGGCTTCGCCACCGGTGTCGGGATGGCGCTGGCCCTCAGGCATCTCGCCGCCAGATACAACACGAAAGACCATGCGGTCGTGGGAGAGCGGGTCTTCGGCATAGTCGGCGACGGGGACCTGATGGAGGGCGTCAGCGAAGAAAGCGCCGAGCTTGCGGGGCACCTGGGCCTGGGTAATATCGTTTATCTCTATGACGACAACGACATCAGCATCGAGGGCAATACGGATATCACCTTTACCGTCAACGTGGCCGAACGATTCGGCGCCGCGGGGTGGCAGGTCCTGACCGTGCGCGACGGCAACGATACAGAGCTGATCGAGGCCGCCGTCCGCCGGGGGATCGCGGAGGAGAAGCGGCCGACCCTGATCATGATCAAGACCCACATCGGCTTCGGCTGTCCGGCAAAGGTGGGGAGCGCGTCGTGCCACGGTTCTCCCCTGGGCTCGGAACACGTCCGTGAGACGAAGGAAAACCTGGGCTGGCCCACAGAGCCCCTCTTTTACGTGCCCGCGGAGGTATCCCGACATTTCACCGAGATCGCCAGTGAGAAACGGGCGTATGTCCACGCCGAGCGGGCTGCGATGGAGGAGTACAAGGCCAGAAATCCCGAGCGGGCGAAAGAAATGGCGCTGATCGCGGAGAAGGGGCTTCCCGAGGGATGGGGGGAGGTGTTGGATGCGGCCTTCGACCCGGAAAAGAAGACGGCCACCCGGGCCGCTTCGGGGGAGGTACTCAACAATCTTGCGGATGTGATCCCCTGGCTTGTCGGCGGATCCGCGGACCTGGCCCCCTCCAACAACACGTATCTGAAGAACTACACGGATTTCCAAAGGGAAAACCTCGGGGGGAGAAACATCCGCTTCGGTGTTCGGGAGCACGCCATGGCCGCGATGCTCAACGGCATGGCCCTTGCGGGGCTTGTGCCCTACGGCGGGACGTTCCTGGTGTTTGCGGACTACATGCGCCCGGCCATACGCCTGGCGGCCCTGATGGGGCTTCGGGTGGTGTACGTGTTTACCCACGACAGCATCGGCCTGGGGGAGGACGGCCCCACCCATCAGCCGGTGGAGCACCTGGCCGCCTTGAGGGTGATGCCGAACGTCGCCGTGATCCGTCCCGCGGATGCACAGGAGACCGCGGCCGCCTGGAAAATCGCCCTGGAGAGGATATCGGGCCCCACGGCCCTGATTCTCAGCCGACAGGGGCTGCCCCTGCTCGATCGAGGGATATACCCGAAAGCGGGTGAGATCGAAAGGGGGGGCTACACACTGACGAAGCCCGGGGGTGAGCCCGACCTGATTCTCATCGCCACCGGCGCCGAGGTGCACCTGGCCCTTTCCGTAGCACAGGCCTTGGCCGAGAAAAACGTCAACGCTCGGGTGGTAAATATGGCCTGTTTTGAGCTGTTCGACGAGCAGCCAGAGGAATATCGGAGGGAGGTCCTCCCTCGGGGCGTGAAAAAGATCGCCGTCGAGGCGGCGTCTCCCTTCGGATGGGAAAGATACGTCGGCATCGACGGAGACATCGTGGGGGTGGAGACCTTCGGCGCGTCGGCCCCGGCGGACGTGTTGTTTGAACAATACGGTTTCAGCGTCGAAAAGATAACCGAGAGGGCGCTCAAGCTTATCTCATAAACCAGTCATAACGATGGACAAGGAGGAATTGCGATATGCCGTTGACCGGAACAAAGGAGATGTTTGAGAGGGCCTACAGGGAACAGTACGCTGTGGGTGCGTTCAATATCAATAACATGGAAATCATACAGGGGATTGTAGAGGCGGCCCAGGACGAAAAGGCGCCGCTGATCCTCCAGGTCAGCGCGGGAGCCCGGAAATACGCCCGGCATGAATACCTGCTGAAGCTGATGGAGGCGGCCCTTGAAACCGCGGATGTGCCGATGTGTCTGCACCTTGATCACGGTGAGGATTTCGAGATAGCAAAATCGTGCATCGATGGCGGCTTCACTTCGATCATGATAGACGGCTCGAAACATCCCTTCGATGAAAACGTGGCCCTGACGAAAAAAGTGGTGGAATACGCCCACGAGCGGGGAATTCCGGTGGAGGCGGAGCTGGGGAAGCTTGCGGGCATCGAAGACGCCATCTCCAGCAAGAAGTCGGTCTTCACCGATCCCGACGAGGCGGTACAGTTCGTTGAAAAGACCGGGTGCGACTCTCTGGCCATCTCCGTGGGGACGTCCCACGGGGCGTACAAGTTCAAGGGGGAGCCGCAGCTCGATTTCGAGCGGCTGGAGGTGATTTCCGAGAAGCTTCCGGGCTACCCCCTGGTGCTTCACGGGGCGTCCACGGTGTTGCCGGAGTTCGTCGAGCAGGCCAACGCCTACGGCGGCAAGCTCCCCGGAGCAAGGGGCGTTCCCGAGGAGATGATCCGTCGGGCCGCAAAGCTGGGGGTGTGCAAGGTCAACATAGACACGGACCTCCGCCTTGCCATGACCGCCACGATCAGGAAGCACTTCGTCGAGAATCCCGAGGATTTCGATCCCAGGAAATACCTGGGTCCCGCCCGGGACGCCATCCGGGAGCTGGTTCGCCACAAGCTGAAAAACGTACTGGGGTGCGCGGGAAAGGCGTAGGCGATGCGCCGGGCCGCATAAAGCGGCATGGTTGAAATATCATATAAATGAAAACAGGGGAATTCCCTATGGGAATTCCCCTGTTTCGTGTCGTATTCCGATCCTTATCGGGAGATGCCGCCCTTCCCGCGGACTTCGTTGAGGTCCTGGCCGCTGTCGCACATGCCCGGAGAGAGGATCTCCGCCCTTTCGCGATCCTTCTCGGCCATCTTCGCGTTTCCCAGCATGAGAAACGCCTCGGCCCGCCGACAGTGTGCCTGGGCGAGGTAGTCGGTCTGGTCGTCGGTATAGCGGACGATGGCTTCCGAGAAATCAGCGACGGCCCCCTCCCAGTCTCCCATGTCGAACTTGATCAGCCCGCGGTTGTAGTAGGCGGGGGCGTACGAGTCGTCATATCGAACGGCGTTGTTGATGGAGGCCAGGGCCAGCTCCGGATTGTTCCGGGAACGGTGGATAACCCCCATGAGATTGTGCGCCCGGGCATAGGTCGGGTCGATCGTGAGGGCGGAAAGCAGGTCGTCTTCCGCGCTGGATACGTTTCCCAGCCGGTAGCTGATAACGGCCCGCTCGAAGTAGGCTTCAGGATTGTCCGGGGACTGGACGATCAGTCGGGCGATATCCGCCAAAGCCAGGTCGTATTGATCGATGGCTGAATAGACCCGGGCCCGCGCCAGGAGCACCTCCGCCTCGCCCTCTTTACTCCCCGTCCAGAGGGTCTTCGACTGGTTCAGATATTCGAGGGCCACTTCATAGTTACCGGCGTCAAAGGCGATGACGCCCAGGTTGTATAAATCCCTGGCCTCGTCGTAGGAGGCGTTCCTGGCGGTGTCTCCGGAGGACGGCCCCCCCTGGTGTGTGGTCACGCAGCCGGTCGATATAAGCACCATGAAGAGGCCCAGTAGTAAAATCGTGCGTTTCACGGGTCTTTTCCCCCCTGTTGATAGAGCGTCGGGTCAATGGACGCCATTATAGACCAGAATCGTCACGAATGAAAAGAGAAAACGAAAAAAGCATTTCCTGCTCGTCGGTGGTGACGACCGCCGCTACTTCATCGGGTGCAGGATATGGGACAGTCGGAAATCCATGCTCGCCGCGTCAGTCACCCGGGATCCTCCCACCTGAAACACGTATGTGGTCAGCTTCCCGCCCGGCTCCCGGAACGTGTAGCAAATATAATAATCCGCCCGACTTCCGAGTACGCTCACATCCAGAAGCTCCCCCGCGGATGTGGGGATGCTCTCGGACGGATAGAGGTCGGGCGCCTGGGCCATCACTGTGACCGTCGAAAAGAGGAGCAGTATCCCAGCGATCAGTCCAGCGCATGCTATCGATAATCGTTTCATGAATTTCCTCCTTGGATTGAAAACGTGGTTTGACATGTCGCATTCCCGACGGGCCGGATATCGACGTCCGGCGGGACGTGCGGAATAGTATAAGTATATGCGGTTTTTCCCCGCGTGTCAAAGCGGATGGTGTGACAACCAGCATTCTTGACCGGAAAGGCCGATATTATTATAATGAAGGCCGTCTGAAGTTTTCAATAGACGTGAAATGAATGGAGGACGCCCATGCCCCGGACGATTGAGTTTTACGAGACACACCTGAAGGACAGGTTTCGATCCGTCGATCACCTGAATGAAAAAGATCTGGAATGGCTTCTGACCGTGCACGACAAAAAGGTGGAATATTTCAAGGAGGAGCGAAAAATGCACTTCGGGGCCTTCGCCCTGGTGACGGTCCTTTTTTTCCTGCTGCTTCCGGTCATCCTTGCCGGGGGTGAATTCATCAGGCCGCTCCTTTTCATCGAGGGGCTTTTGTTTATCCTGATGGTCCCGTATGTGTTCTATTACGCCTGGTACGAGAACAGACTGAGAAAACTGGAGGAATTTTACTTCGTGATTCTGGAGGCGCTTGTTGGGATGGAGGAAAAAGAGATTTACAGGGAGACGAATAGTTGATAGTATAACACGATGAATTTCATATCCGAATACGGCATGGCGCTCCTCCTTGGAGGGGGCGGTCTGATCATCGCCCTTGTCGTGTTGCTCGTCTATCTGTTGGCCTCCATGGGCCGGCTCAAGCACGGCGAGGAGATGCGCCAGCAGGAGATGCGCCTCATTATGGAGCAAAGCGGCCGCACCCTCGCCAAAGAGCTCCAATCGATGATGCAGACGGTCAACACCTCGGTGGACAACAAGCTCACCAACGTCCAGGGCCTCATCGACAAGCGGCTGGCGGACAACTCGGCGCTTTTGGAAAAGCGCTTGGATATCAACGCCAAGTCGATGGAGCGCACCCGGGAGAGCGTGGATCAGCGGCTCCGAAATGTCACTGAGACCCTCACCGGGCTCGAGGTGGCCCAGCAGCGGATCGTGGCGGTGGGAAAGGACATCCTGGAACTCCAGGACATCCTGAAGGCGCCGAAGCTTCGGGGCGGATTCGGGGAGTTTTTACTTGCGGATTTCCTTGCCCAGATACTCCCCGCAGAGCACGTCAAGACCCAGTATCGCTTTTCCACGGGCGAAATCGTGGACGCGGTCATCATCCTCCGGGACGGTATGGTGCCGGTGGACGCCAAGTTTCCCATGGAAAACTTCAGGAAGTATATCGGGGCCGACAGCGACGAGGAGAAGAAGCGGGCGAAGAAAACCTTCGTGGGGGATGTGAAAAAGCAGGTCGACGAGATCTCCGAAAAATATATCCGCACCGACGAGGGAACCTTCGCCTTCGCCCTGATGTATATCCCGGCGGAGAATATATATTATGAAACCATCATCCGGGACGAGGATTTGGGGGGTGAGCGGTCGCTGTTGAACTATGCCCTCGCGAAAAACGTCATCCCGGTATCCCCCAACAGCTTTTACGCCTATCTTCAGGCCATTGCCCTGGGTCTCAAGGGGATGCGTATCGAGGAGCACGCCCGGGAGATGCTGGGGCATCTGGATCGCCTCAAGGGGGATTTCACCAAATTCCGGGAGGATTTCGAGGTGCTGGGGACGCATCTGAAAAACGCGCGGAACAAATACGACGACGCCGGTTCCAAGCTGGGCAGGTTTGAGGACCGGCTGGATGACGTGGGGGCCCTCGGTCAGGGCGAACCCCCGGCGATCGAGGAATCGTAACAGACGAAATCGGAAGGATCGATATGATTAATGTGGCGATAAGCGGCGCCAGCGGCAGGATGGGGCGGACGGTGATGACCGCCCTGATGGGCGAGGGCGACATGACTCTCTCCGGCGCCCTGGAGATGCCGGGGCATCCGGCCCTGGGAACCCCCGCGTTGGCGGAGCAGGGTGGGCCGGGGGAGGCGGCGGAGAGGATTAAAATTACTGATGATATGAAGGCCGCCCTCGAAGGGGCGGATGTGCTGATAGATTTTTCATCGCCCGAGGGGACCGTGGCGGTGATTCGGGCCGCGGCGGATGCGAAAATCGCGGCGGTCACCGGCACCACGGGGCTTTCCGATGACGATGTGACCCGGGTAACGGAGGCGTCCTCGGTGATTCCTGTGGTGATGGCCCCCAATATGAGCGTGGGCGTGAACGTCCTGTTCAAGATCGCGGGCGAAGTGGCGGCGGTGCTGGGAAGTGCCTACGACGTGGAGATCATCGAGGCCCATCACCGACAGAAGGTGGACGCCCCCAGCGGCACGGCGAAACGACTCTACGAGATCATCGCCCGGGCGCTGGAGCGGGATACGGAAAAGGCCGGGGTGTACGGCCGGGAGGGGATGGTGGGCAAACGTACCACGGAAGAAATCGGCGTGATGGCGGTGAGGGCCGGGGACATCGTGGGCGAGCACACGGTCATCTTCGGCGGTATCGGGGAGCGCATCGAGCTGGTGCACCGGGCCCACAGCCGCATGACGTTGGCCTCCGGCGCGGTTCGCGCCGCACGCTGGGTCATCGGACGTCAGCCCGGAATGTACGACATGCAGGATGTGCTGGGTCTCTCGTAAGCGAAGAGAAGGTGTCGGGCGCCCGAACAGGCTCTTTCGGACAGCGATACACAGCGAGTCATCCGCTTCGATATATCTTTACATTGACTCCTCGCATCTCGGCGTGGAGAAAGGATAATACATGAAGATCGCCCGTTTTTTTGCCGACTCATCGGTCCGGTACGGCATCGTGGATGGAGACGACATCATAGAGCTTGTGAATGGAGAGATCCCGTCGGATGAAGACGCGGTCGTCTATCTCCTGCCGGAGGTGACGCTCCTGGCCCCCACGGCACCCTCGAAGGTGGTGGCGGTGGGCCTGAATTACACCGACCACGCCAAGGAGGTGGGGATGGACCTTCCCGCAGACCCGATGATTTTTCTCAAGCCGTCCACGTCCATCATCGGACCGGATGAGAATATCATCTACCCCGTCATGTCGGAACGGGTGGACTACGAGGGTGAGCTGGCGGTGGTCATCTCCCAGGAGGCGAAAAACGTCTCCCCCGAAGACGCCGAGGAGTATATCCTGGGCTATACCTGCGTCAACGACGTGACGGCCCGGGACCTCCAGGTGAAGGATGTACAGTTCACCCGGGCGAAGTCCTTCGACACATTCTGCCCCATCGGGCCCTGGATCGATACCGATATCGATCCCACCGATGTCGCCATCGAGACCAGGGTCAACAACAAGACGGTACAGTCATCACACACGAAACACCTCAACTGGGACGTGTTCGAGCTGGTATCGTTCATCTCGCGGATTATGACCCTGCTTCCCGGAGACGTCATCGCCACCGGAACCCCGGCGGGGATCGGCCCCCTGGAGCCGGGGGACCGGGTGGACGTGACCATCGCCGGAATCGGGACCCTGTCCAACCGCGTGATTGAGGCGGAGTAACGTCCCGGGAACCGCCCACATCCCGACGTGTCCTATAATCAGCTTGTTATTGACCTTGAGGAAATGAACGCCGATGAAAGTGACCTATGCCGATCGTATCAACGAGCTTCCCCCCTACCTGTTTGAAAAAATCGACCAGCTCAAGGCTGAGATGCAAAAAACGGGGGCGGACATCATCGACCTGGGGGTGGGAGACCCCGATCTGCCGACCCCGAAGCCCATCATCGAGGTGCTCCAGCGGGAGGTGGAAAATCCTCTCAATCATCGGTATCCCTTCACCCGGGGCATGGAGGTGTTTCGCCGCTCCGTGGCGGAGTGGTATAACCGCAGGTTCGAGGTACATATACAGCAGGACGGGGAGGTCGTCTCCGTCATCGGCTCCAAGGAGGGCATCTCTCACGTACCGGTGGCCTTCGTGAATCCGGGGGATGTCGTCCTGGTGCCGGAGCCGGCGTATCCGGTGTATGCCATTACCGCGAAGTTTTCCGGCGGCGAGGTTTCGTATATGCCGCTGTTGGAGAAAAACGGATACCTTCCGGATTTGAGCGCCGTCGACGACGACACCGCCCGGCGGGCGAGGCTCATGTACCTCAACTATCCGAACAACCCCACCTCGGCAATCGCCGACGAGGCGTATTTCAAAGACGTGGTTACTTTCGCGAAAAAGCACAATATCATCGTCGTCCACGACGCGGCGTATACGGAGCTTTATTTCAATACCGAACGCCCCATGAGCTTTCTTGAAGTGGAGGGGGCGAAGGATGTGGGCATGGAGATACACAGCCTCTCCAAGTCGTTTAATATGACCGGATGGCGCGTCGGCTTCGCCGTGGGGAATCAAAAAATCGTGGGGGGATTGGGGAAGGCGAAATCGAACATGGACTCGGGCATCTTCCAGCCGATACAGGCGGCCGCGGCCTTCGCCCTGGATCACGCCGACGAGCTGTCCGTCCCCATCCGGGACGTCTACCGAAGCCGCAGGAACGTGCTCGCCTCGGCGCTCAAAAAAGCGGGATTACAATGTAGCACGCCGTCGGCCACCTTCTATTTTTGGGTCCGGGTGCCCGAGGGGTATACCTCGGAGTCGTTCACGGAGCTCATGCTGAAGAAGGCCCATATCGTGGTGACCCCCGGTTCCGGCTTCGGCCCCAGCGGAGAGGGCTACGTCAGGCTGACCCTGTGCACCACCGAGGAGCGCCTTATTGAGGCGGGACGACGCATCGTCGACGCCATGAAGAAAGACTGATAACAGACTGTTGTACGGAATACGGCGATCCGGCCGTTTATGAGACTGGCATTCATGGAAAGGAGTGTTGGGTATGGCGAGGAAATTTATAGACCTGTCAATTGCCATCGAGGACGGACTCCCCTCGGATCCGCCCCTGATGATCCCTCAGATTCAATACATAGACCACGATGCGGGTGCGGAGACCATGATCCCGTTCTTTCCGGGCATTGATCCCAAAAAGGATCTGCCGGACGGCAAGGGATGGGCGGTGGAACTTCTTTCGGTGAGCACTCACGCCGGGACGCACATCGACGCCCCGTGGCACTATCACCCCACCCAGGACGGGGGGAAGCCGGCCAAGACGGTGGACCAGATGCCCCTGGAATGGTGCATCTCTGACGGGGTGGTGCTGGATTTCAGAAAATACGCCGACGGCTACAAGGTGACCCCGGATGACGTCGATGAGGAATTGAAGCGCATCGGGTATACGGTCAAGCCGGGGGACGCCGTGTTGATCATGACCGGCGCGGATGAATACTGGGGGAAGCAGGAATACCTGATGAAGGGATGCGGCATGGGGAGGGATTCGACCCTGCATATCCTGAATATGGGCGTGAACGTGGTGGGGACCGACGCCTGGAGCTGGGATCGGCCGCTCCCCTATATCGCCCAGGAGTTTCAGGAAACAAAGGACCCCTCCCTCATCTGGGAGGCGCACTTCGCCGGCATCGAGAAGGGATATTTCCAGATCGAGAAGCTCACCAACCTGGACAAGATACCCCAGACCGGGTTTACCTTCTATTGCTTCCCGATTAAGATCAAGGGCGCATCTGCGGGATGGATTCGCGCTGTGGCGGAGGTGGACGCATAAGTTGAATTTTTATGCTTAGGACACGACGGGGGCGGGGATATTCATCCCCGCCCCCGTGTGCTTTTAGGGATTCATTGTCTCCCACAACCCCACAACACCCCCGGTGGGATCGGTGATGACGGCGAACCACCCAATCCCCGGCACTTCGGTCTTTTCCATCTCCACCCGTCCTCCCAGCGAAGTTGTGAGGGCCGTCTTTTTCGCCACGTCATCCACCTCGATGTAGGGAAGCCAGCGGGTCGGAATACCCGGCGCAGGCGTCTTCATGATGCCGCCGCCGGCGCCCCGATCCCCTACATGAATCAGGGTATAGACGTCCCCCTCCATTGGGATATCCTCCAGCGTCCAGTCCAGGAGCTTCCCGTAGAACTCTTTCGCCCTGACCGGATCGTCGGAGGTCAACTCAATGTGCACGAATGGATTTGCCATCGGTTCCTCCCTTGGGTGAAAAAATTAAGACATATTTTTCGTGTCGGCGCCTTTTACCTCCCCGATGCGGCGGCCGTGGTAGCATCTGAGGGGAGCTGCGGGGAGATATATCAGGCAGTGGTTGCACCTGATGCACGGGCTCGGTCGTGTGTCTCCTTCTTGGATCTTGTTGGGCCAGTGGGGCTGGATGATCAGCGGACGGGAGAGTGATATATAGTCGGCCCATCCCTCTTGAACGATCTTTTCCATCCGCTCGGGGCGGGTGACGCCGCCCACCGCGAAAACAGGTACCGAGACCGCCTCCTTGATGGCAATCGCGGCGTCCAGGTTGTACTCCTCGGAAAATGGCGTGGCGAAGAGACGTTTGCCGAATCTGCGGGTGAAAAAGCGCAGAAGCGGCCTTCCCCGAAACATCCCCAGGTCGTCCAGCAACGCGTCGATGGGGAGGTCTCCCCGGAGGGTCGTCATGCTGTCCTCTGCGATGCCGCAGCTCACCTCAATCCCGTCTATCCCCAGGGCGTCGAGCATCTTCGCCGCCTCGACGCTCTCGGTGAGGGTCAACCCCCGCCTCATGCCGTCGGTGGCGCTGATCTTGATGAGCAGCGGGTAGTCGTCTCCGACGGACTCCCGGCACGCCCCGACCACCTCGGTGACGAAGCGCATGCGGTTTTCGAGGGATCCCCCCCAGCGATCCGTCCTGCGGTTGGTGTGTGGGCACAGAAAGGAGCTGACCAGGTAGCCGTGGGCGCCGTGGATCTGGACGGCGTCGAAGCCGCTCTGTTTGGCCCGACCGGCGGCGGCGGCGAAATCGTCGATGACCCGCCGGATGTCGTCGGTGGTCATGGCCCGGGGGGTGATGAAGCTTGAGCGATCGGTGACCGCCGACGGGGCGATGGGGCGGGTGCCGATGGCCGCCGGCGTCGTCTGCCGGCCGCAGTGGGCTATCTGCGTGGCGATGGCGCCCCCCAGGGCGTGAATCCTGTCGGTGATGGATCGATACAACGGGATCAGGTCGTCGGTGTGGATTCCCAGGGCCCCTTCTTTTCTATACTTCCCGTCGTCCGAGACATAGAACATGCCGGTGATGATCAGCCCCGTACCGCCCCGGGCAAGGCGCTCGTACAGGGTAAGAAGATCGTCGGTGGGTTTTCCGTTATCACTGCTCATTCCCTCAAAGGTAGCGGAGCGTACGATACGGTTTTTCAATGTCATGGACTTGATACGGGTCTCTTCAAAGAGCGTTGGCATGGATTATTCCTCAATAGATGGATATACATACGGTTGGACGATCTGTTCACGATATTGAACATTGGCATGGTAAACCCTTTCCCTTCGGGAGGCAAGGGTTTTTTCAGGAGTATGATACATACAGGACATAATAAACACAGAGATTTTTCCGAAAAATGCAAAATTTTTTGCCATCTTGTATCATTCTAAAATGCTTTGTAATTTGTTGATATTATTATACAATATATAAATAATATATTCGAGGGAACAGGGATGTAAAATATTTTGCGTTTTATGGGTGTGTGGGTCAGAGAATTTATTTTTGCGGTCACACACACATGGCGAACAGTCTATCATATTGATATTACAGGACAATTCTGTTTATGCGGGAGGAGTTCCGTTGCGAAAAGTCGGTATTAGGCATGATTCTTGCAATTTTAATGATTCGAACAGCCGTCTTGTTTGTTCGTGCGCCATGTATGGCGTTCCAGGCGGTATCCCGATACCATATCGGTTTTTTTACTTCGTAATGAGTCAACTGTCACATGCATGCCACCAACAACGGAATTCTGATAGTACATGAGGAAAGCGCATACGCCGATTACCTGAAAAATAAAATCCTCGAGGATTATCCGGAAATTACGATAGAAACCGTGAACAGCGCGGAAAACGCCCTGGAAAGAATTAATGACCGGGGATTTGACCTTATTCTCTCGGATATCGCACTCACCGGTATGGGGGGAATGAATTTTTTTTTCAAACTGCGGGAACTCCATCCGGAGCTCAAGGTTGTACTCCTCTATGAATATATCAGTGAAAAGGAAAAAACGTTATTGGACAGGGGGGGAGTGTTCGGCTGTCTCGAAAAACCGTTTGTGATGGAGAGTCTTCAGGAGTTAGTTCGCGAGGTACTCGGATGAAGGTGACGGTATGGTAGATAAAAATATCAGGGTTGTGATCGTCGATGACGCGGAGTTCATGCGAAAAGAGCTCACCAGGCTCCTGGAGTCCGACGAGAATATCAAGGTGGTGGGATACGGGAAGACGGGACAGGAGGGGATCGAGGCCGTCAAAACCCTGAAGCCGGACGTGGTGACCCTTGATATCGACATGCCGGAAATGGACGGTATTACCGCGCTTAAGCATATTATGATCGAATGCCCCACGCCCGTTGTCGTGGTCAGCGCGCTGACCCATCAGGGGGACGTGACGTTCGAGAGTCTCAGACTCGGCGTTGTTGATTTTCTGCCGAAGCCGTCCGGATCGGTATCTCGAAATATTGAGTCCCAGAAGGAGGAATTGATACACCGTATAAAGATCGCGTCCACCGTTGATGTGGAGAATATCAGGCGGGTGAAAATCCAGGAATTATCCGATCGCCCACAGGTGGAGAATGCTCCATGGACGAAAAAGAGAATTATTGTCGTCGGGACATCTCTGGGCGGTCCGAACCATATTATCAGGCTGGTGCACCATCTGCCGAGGGACTTCAAAACACCAATACTCATCAGTCAGGATATTTCGCCGATGATACTCGAATCGTTTGTTGAAAAATTCAATACGGTATCTCCCCTCAATGTGGTTGTCGCCGCCGACAAAACGATTCTCAGGCAATCAACGGTGTATGTAAACTCACTCTCCAACAATATCGGCATTCATGAGGACATCTTTGAAGACACGTTTTATATAGAGAGTAGACCTACTGAAGGAAAACCCATAGATGCCATGATGATATCCGCGGCTGAAATCTTCGAGTCGGGAACGATCGGCATGCTCATTGCCGGGGTGAATCAGGATGGAGTAAAGGGTATTGAGGAGGTGTATCGAAGGGGAGGAACGACCCTTGTTCAGAGTTACGAGACGCACTTTCTCCCGGATTCGGACCGGGATGTCCTGGAACGGGGTCTGATAACCCAGGTGATCAATGATTTTCATGATATTCCTATTTTAAAGAACGATCTATAGAGATACCTGTGAACCATGAGTGATACAAAAAAAGTTTTAGTGGTGGATGATGACCGGGATCTTCTTGCATTCATCATCAAGAACCTCAAAGGATTCAGTGAAGGATACGAATATATCGAATGCGTATCGGGCGGAGACGCCATCGAAATAATCAGGTCCCAGGACATTGATATATTGGTTACCGATATCTACATGCCCGATGTCAATGGGTTTGATCTCTTAATGGAGGTAAAAAAACACCATCCTGAAGTTAAGGTCATCATGATGACCGGTTATTCAACTCCCGAGCTTCATAGTCAAGCCTTTCAGAACGGGTCTGTGGGGTATATCGAAAAACCCTTCGAACCGAAAGAGCTGTTTAGCCTGATAACAAGCGCCTTTGAAAGGAGCGTCGGAAGCTTCAAGGGGGAAATGGAGGGCATACAAATACCGGACATCATTCAGCTCAACTGCCTGGCCAGGGTGACGAACGCGGTGAGTTTTCGTTCCCAGGGCCGGGAGGGGATAATCTTTTTCGAGAACGGCGAAATAGTTCATGCGGAATCGAACGGGACCAAAGGCGAGCCCGCCTTGAAGGAGATACTGTCGTGGCCCGGTGGTCAATTTTCCACACAACGAAACACCGCTCCCATTGCCAAGTCCATTCATAAGAAGTGGGAACAATTGTTGATGGAAAACATAGTTACCCTCGACGAGATACACCGAAAGGATTTTGTGTTGGATGAGGAAATCATCATCGACAACACGGAAGGATCTTTTCTTTCGACCGGGGGAAGGGTGAAGGTGCTGGTGGTGGACGACTCCAAGATCATCGCCAAGGGGATTTCTGATATTCTCTCCGGTGACGAGGATGTCGACGTTGTGGATATCGCCCGGGACGGCAAGGACGCCCTGGTGAAGCTCGCCAAGCATCGGCCTGATGTGGTGACGATGGACGTCAATATGCCGGAAATGGACGGATTGACCGCCCTCAAGCATATTATGATCATGCAGCCGACGCCGGTGGTGATGCTGTCGGCGTATACGGTGGAGGGCGCAAAAACGACCTTCGATTCGTTTCGCTTCGGCGCGGTGGATTTCATCGCCAAGCCCAATTCCCGTCAGGACCTGAGTCTCGAAGATCAGAAAAGGAACATCATCGAAAAGATCAAACGGGCCGCTCAGGTCAGGATCAGCTCCATCCAACACATTCGAGTAACGGAAAGTGAAAGCGACGACACCGATATCTCGTCGCACAACCGGGCCGATAACGTGGTGGCCGTCGGGGCCGCAATGGGCGGGTATGGTTCAATGATGAAGATGATCACCAGATTCCCGAAAGATGTGAACGCCGCGGTGCTGGCGGTGCAGTACATGCCGAACGATATTGTCGGACCTTTTGCCGATTATCTCAACACCTTTTCCCAAATGATCGTCAAACCCGCCGTCGACGGTGAGGAGATTAAAGAGAGAGTCTGTTACATTACGTCCGACGGCAATTACATGACCGTTGTCGATGACAGCGGCACAAAGAAAATAAGACTCCATGAACGTCCTTTCGACTTCGAACATAAAAACTCCTTCAATATGCTTTTGCTTTCCCTGGCGGAGACCTATGGAGACAGGGCCATCGGAGTGGTTATGACCGGGGAACATGACGATGGGATTGAGGGCGCCCGGGAGGTAAAACAGATGGGTGGATTGATATTCGCCCAGGAGGAGAAGACATGCCTCTATCCCCAGATGCCGTCGGCGGTGATCGCGGACGGTATTACCGACGGCGTATTTCCGGATGTCAGCATTGCTTTTGAGCTTTCAAAGGCATTGAAAAAAAAGTAAGTTTTTTACTTAATTTATGTTATAAAAAAGCTATAAGGGCCTCATGTATCCTGAACTTCTGGTAGTGGACGATTCCAAGGTGATCCGTGATTCTCTGCGGGTGATTTTTCAATCGGAGGGATTCGTGGTGGATACCGCGGAAAACGGCGCAGAGGCCCTTGAGATGGCCCGGAACAATCGCTACAAAGGCGTTATCACCGATATTTTCATGCCGGTGATGGACGGATATGAGTTTATCGAGAGAATCAGGCGGATAGACGGGTATGACGTAATTCCCATAATAATCATCACGGTGGAAGAGGAAATAAAAAAACACCGGGAAAAGGGCCTCAAGGCGGGCGCCAACATTCACCTGGCGAAGCCGACGGAGCCGAAAAAACTGGTTACACATATGAAGATGCTGTTGGGAGATGATCTTGGACATTGAAGGTGTGAGAATGGTCAGGGACTATGTCCAGGAGATAACCGGTTTGAAACTGAAAGATGAGCAGCTGGGGATTTTTTCCAGAAAGCTTGCCGAACGGATTTCAGAGCTCGGTTTTGAGACCCCCTTTACCTACTATCTGGCGGTCAAGCACCGGTATAAAGATATTGAGCTGGTTAATCTGATTGACAAGATGAAAATCAGCGAAACCTTTTTTTTTCGGGAGGAGGAGCAGCTTGCCGCCCTGAAGGATCGGGTGCTTCCGGAAATCGCTCAGAGGGTGGGCACGAGAACGATACGTATCTGGAGTGCGGGATGTTCCACCGGCGAGGAAGCCTATACCTTGGCCATTCTTTGCCAGGAGCTCAAACGTGAGCGGCCGGATCTTCCCGATATGAAGGTCACCATTATCGCCTCGGATATAAACGAGATCGCTCTGGATTCCGCCCGAATCGGCAAATATAGTCAATGGGCGATACGGCACCTCCCCTCTCGATTTATGGGGACCTATGTATCAACGAAAAACGGCGGGTTCGAGGTAATCCCGGAGCTGAGGGAGATGATACAATTCATCCCGATCAATCTCAACGATGTGGCATCATGGGAGGCGCGGCGCGATTTTCATTTTGATGTGGTGTTTTGCCGAAACGTCCTGATGTATTTTTCGGATCAGCGGGTGCCGGAAGTCGTCAGGGGGATTTCCCACGTACTGGATGAGAATGGATATCTTTTTACAGCATCCACCGAATCGCTGATGCGGCACACCACGATATTTAAGCCGATGAAGATAATGAACACATTTGTATATAAAAAACGAAAGACATAGGAGGTGATGGAACATGGCCGAAGAAAAACGGGCCGAGGGGCTCGAAAGAGCGGGGGATATGCAGATTGTTACATTTTTCTTAAGTAACGAGGAATTCGGGGTTGACATCCTTCTGGTCCAGGAGATCATCCGGCCGACTACCATAACCGAGGTACCGAACACACCGGCGTTTCTGGAGGGCGTCATAAACCTTCGCGGAAAGGTGGTGCCGGTGGTGGACCTGCGCCGGCGTCTGGATCTGGAAATTACTCCGACTGACAAAGCCACCCGGATTATGATCATCGAGTTGGAGGAAAAGGTGACCGGTTTTATCGTTGATTCGGTCTCCAAGGTCATGAGCGTTCATACGGAGTCCATTCAGAGTGCGCCTGAAATGGTAACCGCCGGGGTGGAGAGCGAGTATATCTACGGCGTAAGCCGCCTGGAGGACCGGCTGATCATTCTTCTGGATTTTTCCAAGATACTCACCGATCGAGAAAGAGAGCAGTTGACTGGTGTTGAATAACATAAATTCCGCGGGGGCGCGAAAGGTCTCTCGCGGCATACATACCTGTGAATATAAAGGGGGATAGAAAATGTCTATTCGGTTAAAACTGATCGTCCTAATGATCGTCATCGCCCTTGTTCCGATGCTGACGATATCGATTATGGCGTATCAGCGAGTCAAATCGGATACCAACACGCTAATCGAGAGTGAGTTGACGTCCCTCTCGAATGCAGCGGGCGGTATCATCACCGAGTTTTTTGCAGAGCGTCGCAGTGACCATCGAACCTTCGCCAGTTACGCGGAATTCGAGCAACCGCTGGTGACCGGAGAGTTCTTCATCACGGTGACGCTCTTTGAGTCCCTGAAGGCGGAGCGAACCCGATTTCTTCACGATATCATGTATATCGACAACTCGGGCGTCTGCAAGGCCAGCACGTTTCCTGAAAACATCGGGAACAGTTTTATCAATGAGGACTGGTTCTCGGAGGCGATTGGCAATAATGACCCGGATAATGTTGTGGTCAAATATTATGAGGACCCCATCCATGGTCATATATTGATCGCTCTGTCCGGCCCGGTTATAAAGGGAGGGGTAAAGTACGGTGTGTTCGTACAGCTTATCGAACCGAATTATTTCACGGATCTCCTCACTCACACGAGATTCGGTGACACCGGTGAAACCTATATCGCAGCCCTGGATACCGGGTACATGGCCTCTGAGTCTCTCTTCGTTGCTGACCTGATACGTGAGGGACTGGTGAAAGAGACGGCGATCTTCGAGATCAACATCTCTGATCTGGAAAGCTACAAGCGAGGCGCCGAGCTGGCCGCTACCGTAGAGGAATACGTGGGCGGCAGAGAGGAGGAGCGTACTTTCGGCAGATGGGAGGACTACCGGGGTACGGACGTATTCGGCGTGGCCATCCCCGTTCCCCAGTACAACATGCTCATTGTCTCGGAATCTGACGTTGCGGAAGCCTACCGTACCCTGTCCGCCTCGCGAATATACGCCACGGTGATAACGCTTCTCATGGCGGTCCTGGTGGGAGTCGTGGCGTATTTCTTTGCCCGAAACATCTCAGGTCCCATCACCCGGTACTCCGACCAGATGGAGGCGCTGGCCGGCGCCGGCGCTGACCTGACACAGCGACTGGAGGTAACGACAAGTGATGAACTGGGGGTTTTGGCACAGAACTTTAATGAGTTCGTGGCCCGACTGGAGGGCATTGTTGCCCGGGTCGCCCAGGGCGCCGGAACGGTGCGAAACCTCTCCCAGGAAGCGGGGCCTATTGCTGAGAGAAATGCAAGCATTATGACGGAGCTCCGGGGAAAAATGAACGAGATCTCCGATATTACCGAGAGTGAGGTGGAGGCGTCCCGAACGGCCTTGAACCTGATTTCCGAAATGGCCCAAACAGCCCTGTCCGTCCAGGAGCGAGCCAACGCCCAGGCAACAAACGCCGCCCAGACATCTTCGTCGGTCAACGAGATGGCGTCGGCCATCAACGAGCTGGTGGAGCAGGCGAAAGGCGTTTCTGCGGGAGGTCTTGAGGCCACCGCCGAGCTGAGAAGGGCCCTGGAGATTGCCGGTACCGTGACGACAAACGCCGCGGGCGCCGCCGAGCGTGCCGAGAACGTGATGAGTATCGCCAGAGCCGGCCAGGAAGCGGTGCAAAGAAACGAGGTAGGTATTCGATCGATCTCCGAATCCACCGAGCAGGTGTTTGAGATCGTCGAGGTCATCAACGACATCGCCGAGCAAACCAACCTCCTGGCCCTCAACGCCGCCATTGAGGCGGCGAGAGCCGGCGAGCATGGGAAGGGTTTTGCGGTGGTCGCCGACGAGGTCAGGAAACTGGCCGAGCGTTCCGGTGAGGCCACCAAGGAGATTACCGACCTGATCCGAGCAGCGCATCGCGCCGTGGAAGACGGTACCCGGGCCGCCGGAGATGTGGCCATGGAGCTGGACCGGATTCTCAAGAATGCCGAGGAAACCACAGGTATCGCCCGGCAGAATGCAAACCTGGCCCGTGAGGCGACGGAGAGCCTTGAGTTCGGCGTGAAATCCGGCGAGGAGGCCACGGCAATGGCTGGAACGGTCGCCGAGGCCATGACCCTGCAGCTCAAGAGCATCGAGGAGGTGCTTCGCTCCATGGACGACCTGGCGTCTCTGGCCCAAGAAATCGTGGAGTTGACCACCGAGCAGGGACGGAGAACCCAGGCCTTCGAGGAGGTCATTCAGGATGTCGCGAGCCGTTCAGCCCGCATCAGCGAGAGTATTATCGAAGGCGTTCAGAACACCTCGGAGGTGGTTGAGGGAGCCGGTATCGTCCGGGAAAACGCCGAGACGATCCAGCGAATGGCCGGTACCAATGTTGATCTTATGAGCCAGTTCCGGTTCCGCACGGCGGACGAGATCGCGCGGGAGAAGTAGATACTGTGATACACCATTGACCCGGGAGAGGGAAGGATGATCCCTCCCCCGCCGATTTCCTTAAAGGTGATCCGTCATGGGGATAAACCGTTTTCGGGATATCTGTTCTCACTCGGTATGCGGGCGGTGTCCTATGTAAAGAGAGAAAGGGAGACCTCCCCGGTAGGTGCCGGAAACCATGAACGACTATTGACCAGAACCAAAGGAGAAACGACAGATGCCCAGGACCGTGTTAGTTGTCGATGACTCGACCTTCATGCGAAACCGTATTAAAGAGGCGCTGTTGGACGACGATATCGAAGTGGTGGGAGAGGCAAAGGACGGCGATGAAGCCGTGGAGTTGTTTCGCCGGCTTCAGCCGGACCTGGTCACGATGGATGTGACCATGCGAAATACCGACGGCTTTACCGCAGCGGAAACGATCCTCAAGGATAATCCGGACGCCCGCGTAATACTGCTGACCCTCCGACAGGAGGAGGAAAAGCATTTTCTTGAAGAGGCGGCGGAAAAAATGGGGATCAGAGCGGTGATCTTGAAGCCCTTTACCCCCGAGGAGCTCAAGGCCACCGTGGTCCGGGTCCTGAACGAATGAAAGGTGTTGCTGGGTATCAATTATGCGGAGATTAGCATCTTGATATTACCTTTGAATTCATGGGAAGGCATCAGATGAACGAAATAAATGGCGAGGGCGGCTCATCCTGGAACGGTGTTGATCGTCGGAGGGAAAAACAGAGAAAAGGAGAGAGAAGGAAACATAACTGGCGGGATGTGCAAAAAAAGGGTGAGCGTCGCTTCGGCGTGGAACGCAGGAAAAGTGAACGGAGGAAATCCGCGAAAGAGAAGCGTCAAAGCGCCATTTTCAGCGATCTGAAGAAAAAGCTGTTGATATATTTCCTGCTGGTGGTGTTCGTCTGTATCGCCATTACGGTGGAGTTGATTATCGAGGTGGGCGAGCCGAAGCTGACCGATCAGATCACCGAGATCATCATGGTTCAGGCCGAGGAACACACAGCTTTGGATGCTGTGGCGGGTTTTAATTTCGAGTCGATATATGAACCGCTGAATCACCTGCAGATACGTATGATCATTGTTTTGGGAATAGTGCTGGCGGCGGTCTTCTTAACCCTGTTTTTCTTTATCAAGGACGTGGCCGGTCCCCTGGACGAGATGGTACAGACGGCGAAGGAGATTTCCCGGGGAAATCTCGCAAAGACGGTGCCGGTGTATACGAAAGACGAGATAGGTCAGCTGGGTGGCATCATTAATGATATAACCGCGGATTTTCAGGAAGTTTTATTGATGGTTGGAAAGATCAGCCTATCCGCGGCGGACGCTACCGATGTTATTCATAACCGGGTGGAAGTACTCAAGGAAAAGCAAATCAGTGATGAAATTCAACAGCAGCTCAATGTCCTCTACAAGGACATCCGAGAGCTCAAATCGCTGGTGGAATCCTTTAGTTTCTACCAGATCGATCTTGACAAACTGTAATATGGGCATGGATGATGGAGCATGTGATGGAATTTCTCGCCCAGTCGTCGGCAAACTGGTTTATGTTTCCGATTTCCATCCTGGTGGCGATGACCGCCACTGGAAGCGGATTCGGCGGCGGGATTATCTTTCTGCCCATTTTTGTATATTTTCTAGGCATGACCGTGCCCGAGAGCGTCGGCACCGGCATGGTCACGGAGCTCGTCGGCATGAGCTCCGCGCTGGTGGGATACGTCAGACAGCGTCAAATCGAATTCAATATAGCCTTTCCGATGATCATGCTCACCATACCGGGCGTGATTATCGGTCTTCATCTGGCCCTGGTGACCAACGAGGCGATCCTCAAGGTGTTTTTCGGGCTGATCGTCGTGGGGTGCGCCATATGGACGTTTGTCTCCATGGCGGAAAAGAAATATGGAAATCGGGAGGGTTTGGGAACCGAGGAGATATATCCCTTCGCGTGGGTTCCGTTTTTGGGAGGGCTCTCCAGCGGACTCTCCTCGGTGGGTACGGCGGAGACCATCTTCCCGGTTCTGGAGCGTGTCTACAAACTCAACGTGCACCGGGCGGTGGCGACCACCGTGATGGTGGAGGCCATTGCCGGATACGTGGCCACATCAATCAATATCTGGGAGGGCCAGATACGTTGGGATGTGGCGATATTTACCATGACCGGCGTGTTGTGCGGCGGGCAGCTTGGGCCGATTTTAAACAGGTTCGCTCCGGAGGCGGTTCTCAAGATACTGTTTTCCATGTTTGTGCTGCTCACAGGCGCCAAGATGATCGCTGACAACCTCAGTATTATTATAGAAATGATGTATTAGGGAGCGTATGGAGCCGGGGAAGAAAGAACGGATTACCATCGGCAGACGGATGATCATATATCTCATGATCATCGTTCTGACCGTACTCACCCTGGGCATCGAGTTCATGCGGGAGGTTGGCGATGAGAACCTGCGGGGAATGATATTGGATAATGCGGCTCTTCTGACTGCGGGAAGCATCACGGAAGCCGAGGCGATAGAGCCGTTGGTCCGCCTCAGGAACAAGGTTATGCTGCTTCTTGCCATACAGGTGCTTATTACAAGCGTGGTGCTGGTCATCTTTGTCAAGAAGATCACCCTGCCGTTGAGGCGTATGTTCCGGGTCGGCGACCGCATCTCCACGGGCGACTTGAAGGAGGCGATGCCGGTCTATACCAACGATGAAATCGGCAGGATGGGGGAATTCATTAACGATCTCATCAGCGATTTCGGCGAGGTGGTGGGCCATGTCCGGATTTTCGCCTCCTCCGGCTTGGATTCCCTGGACGATATACAGGCGTGCTTGATAGATCCGAACGGTACAGAGGCCCCGGCATATCGGGAGACGGAACATCTCAGGCGGAGCCTTGTGCAGTTACATGAAATGACGGAAGAGTTTACCCTGTTTTCCGTGGAGCCGGAAGGAAAATGGAATTTGTGATTCATGGAATCACTGGTCTTTCTCTCGTTTTTCGTAGGGATTGCCATCGCCACGGTGGTGACCATTACCGGGATCGGCGGCGGAGTATTATGGATGCCGTTTTTAATGCTGGTCCTGAGGCTTCCGCCGGACGTGGCGGTACCGACGGCCCTGGCGATACAGGTCGCGGGAATCGGCAGCGGTACGGTTCGGTACCTGTGGATAAAGAGGGTCGATGTGCCGCTGGCGCTTCTGTGCATCGGGACGGCCGTACCGATGGTGGTGCTGGGATCATTCGTCAGCCAGCGGCTCCCGTCACACATCCTCGAGGTGGCCCTGGGTCTTGTGACTATCGGTATCGCGCTGTTCTTCATTTCGGGAGACGATTGGTTCACGGACGAGCGCCGCACCACGGTGGAGATACGGGAAGCCGTGCGGTTCGGCATCGTTCCGTTGGTGTCTTCTTTTGTCAGCGGACTTCTTTCGGTGGGGGTGGGCGATTTCATCGTGCCGATAATGGTCAAGCGTTTCAAGCTCTCGATGGAAGTGGCGGTGGGGACCGCGGTTCTGGTGATGGCCGTCGTCGCCGTAATCGGCGTGGTCTCTCACTTGGCGTTCGGCGGCAGGTTCGATACCTCCGTGCTTCTGTGGAGCATACCGGGCGTAATAATCGGCGGTCAGATCGGGCCGAGGCTTGCCGGTCGAATAGATGACCGGATTTTGAGGGAAATTTTTATATTTCTGTTATTATTGATAGGCATTCACATTCTCTATAACGCGGTTTGACCTGAGAGAGCGGCCGGTTCGTAAGAGATGAAAAATATTATGTGCACGATCCGTTCATTTTTGTCGTTTCCAAAAACGGGCGGAGCATTGTTAACGGAAACGGATCGCAGGTGTCGTTATGTACGATGAAGAACTGTTGAAGGAATTCATCATAGAAAGCAACGAGCACTTATCCGAGCTGGAGGAAAACCTCAATCGGCTGGTGGACGACCCGAAGAACCAGGAATATCTCAACCAGCTTTTTCGGGCCGTTCACTCCATCAAGGGATCAGCCGATTATATCGGCCTGGAGAAAACCGGGGAATTCCTGCACAAGATGGAGAGCATACTCGAACGGCTCCGGCAGGGGTCTCTGACGGCCACCAAGGATATAATCGATGTTCTCTTTATGGGTATGGACACGGTCACGTCTCTCCTGCAGGATCTCTCCGAGAGTAAAGAGGAGCTCTCAAGTGTGGAATCCGCCTCCGTCGCCCTTGATCGTTTGCTTAATGGGGACGTCGAATTGCCGGAGAACGACACTCTGGATGAAGAGACATCGGACGAGGTGACCGAGGGAGTGTTTTCATCGAGAAAACCGGAAGACACGGCACCGACGAAGGCCGCAGAGGAACCTCCGGAAGAGCCGGAAGACACGATAGAGATGGATCTAGATCTGGATGAAGAGTTTCCCGATCTCGGTGAGAAATACGGCGATGTGGATGATACGGTACGCACCCGTTCGAAGGCCCATATCCCCCCAAGCGAGGACGTGTTCGACAACGAGATTTCCGAGGTCCTCGAGCAGCATATGGATGAGCTGGAAAACGCTCTCAAGGTGTTGGAAGAGAAAAAAACCACCGAAGAACTGGAGCGATTTCTGAAGCTTGTGGAGAGTTTTCGGTCGTCCATTGAGTATTTCGGGTACGACGAGCTTGATACGAGTCTCAGCAATATCAGTAAATCCATTATGTTGTTTCTTGAGGAGGGGGAGAGCCTCACCGATAACGAGGTGCTCAGTTTCTACAACAACCTTGACATTATCCGGGAATATGTCAACGAAACAGAGCCGGTCATTGGGAACACAACGGAGATCTCCGGCACCGACGGCAAAACACCGTTGTCCGCCGATGAGGCGATCAAGGAATTCACCATAATACCCGGGGTGGGCGCCGCAAAAGCCCGACAGATCTACGAAGCCGGTTATTTGACGTGGGATGCGCTGTCCAGGGCGAATGAGGAGGATCTCTCCAAAATTGAAGGGATCAGCGCGAATCTTGCCTCGGATATCATCGCCTTTTTCCAGGAAGAGCGGGAGGCCGCTTCCGCTCAGACACAGGCCCCATCCGTATCCACGGTACAGGGGGAGTCGGAAGGGCATATAGCGGCGATCAGAGGCGAGGTCAAAGAGGATCTCGCCGTGGGGTATGATGAGGAGCTGATAGATATTTTTCTCTCCGCTACGGTTGACCTCTTTTCCATTCTGGATGTGCGCCTTCAGGATATCGAGGACAAGGAGGCCGATGACGATTTAATACAGGAATTGCTGGAGATTGTGCTGAAGCTCAGACGTTCGGCGAATTACATGGAATATTTCTCCATCGTCGATCAACTCAACCAAATCGTCACCCTTCTGGAACGGTACCTGAAGGATCGCCACGGGATGAGCCCTGAATCCGTCACCACCCTGGTGCAGGAATTGTCAGGTCTGAAATCCGCGCTGAGACGCTCGAAGATTTTCACCGAGCCATCGGAAGAAGAAACGGCCGAGGTGATTGAACTGACCGATGAAGACCGGGAGCTCTTGCAGATATTCCTCTCCGCCGCCGAGCAATATATGGAGACCATCGATGTGTGCCTCACCAATATTCGGAACGGAAGTGATATCGAGGAATCGGTGGAAATATACAAGAAAGCGGTGGAGAGCCTCCGGTCGTCGGCGAAATTCATGGGATACGACTCCATCCTGAGTATTCTTGAGAAGGAGATGAAAATTCTCACCGAAGCGGGACATAATCCCGAATCGATCTCATCGTTGTCTGAGACTCTGGGCGGCTTCTATACCGAATTGGAAGATGAGATCGGCACGCTTTCCCGATCCGCGGGGAAGATCCCGGAGGCGGTCGAAATACCGTCGGTGCCGACCCGGGAGCCCCGGGAAAGGCCGAAGGCGGAGGATATACGGGCCGAAACGCCGGATATTTCCGTCATGGAGAAGCCGGGGGAGGCCGCGACGCCGGTCGCCTCCCGGAGAATCTCGGATGAGACGCCGCCGGGAGGTTCTGTCCCCCCGGGAGGGGGCGACGAAGAGCCGCCCGGAACGGAGATCCCCTATTCACGAAAGACCCTCAGGGTGGAGACCGAGCGGGTGGATAATATCATGAACCTGGTGGGCGAGCTGGTCGTCAACCGCGCAAGCTTTTCCCAGTTGGTAAACTTGTTCAGGGATATGTATCGGGAAATCCTGGAATTGAAGAAGCTCGACAAGCAGGAAATGATAAACCTCAGACAGCTCGCCCTTGAATTCGAGGAGTCCACAACGGAGCTGAGCCGCGTTTCCAATGAACTCCAGGAAGGCGTCATGCGTGTCAGGATGGTCAGTATAAACCAGTTGTTCGCCCGATTTCCCCGGATGGTGCGTGACCTGGCCAACAAGATGAACAAGGATGTGAACCTGATTATCACCGGTAAGGAAACGGAGCTGGACAAATCGGTCATAGAGGAAATCGGCGACCCCCTTACTCACATTATCAGAAATTCCATCGATCACGGTTTCGAATCCCCCGGGGAACGACGAAAAATGGGCAAGCCCGAGCAAGGGACATTGAATATCTCCGCGTATCATCAGGGCAATCAGGTGATCATCGAAGTATCCGATGACGGGAGAGGGATGGACTTCAGCAAGATCAAGTCGCGAATGGAGTCTTCGGGTGAGGTTACGGCCCTCGAGGCGGAACGCCTGACCGAGCGGGACATGATCAATTATCTGTTCAAGCCGGGTGTTTCCCTGGCCGAGAAGGTCAGCCATGTTTCCGGTCGGGGCGTCGGGCTTGATATCGTGAAACGAAATGTCGACAAGCTGAAGGGGAGCATCGACGTGATAACGGAGTTGGGGAAGGGAGCATCGTTTAATATCAAGCTGCCGCTGACCCTGGCGATTATCCAGGCCCTGATCGTTGAGATACAACAGCGGGTATTTTCCATTCCACTGTCATCGGTTATTGAAACGGTCCAGGTGCACATCGACGAGATTGATACCATCGAAGGGCATCAGGTCCTCAGGATACGAGACAAGGTATTGCCGCTTCTGCATCTTTCAGAGATATTTCGCATGAATACCGGATGGGAAAGTGAAGAGGATGCACAAAAGAAGGTATATGTGGTAATATTAAGCGCCGAGGGGAGGGAAGTGGGTCTCATAGTGGACAGGCTCCTGGGTGAAGAGGATATCGTTATCAAGTCCCTCGAGGAATATCTGACCGGAACCAGGGGAGTATCCGGCGCGTCGATTATGGGGGATGGATCGATATCTCTTATCATTGATGTGATAGAACTGGTAAACCTGGCGATCGCCAAGGAGCGGGAGCTCAGGAAAAAACAGGCGGAGCGGCGGTATCAGAAGCGATCTGTCAGGAAAAGAATCGAAACGGAAAACGACACTCCCCCGGTCTCATGATGGTGGGAACATGCGGAATACAAAGGAGAGGCTTCTTTGGCGGGTAGTAGAATAAAAACACTGATAGTCGATGATTCCCCTGTTATCAGACGGGCCGTCACGAATGTCCTCGAGGAAGAAGCGGACATCGAGGTGGTGGGAGTCGCCGTGAACGGCGAGGATGCGATACAGAAGTATCTCGACCTGAAGCCGGATGTGGTGACAATGGACGTCATCATGCCCCGCATGGACGGACTGTCCTCGCTGAAGATACTCGCCCGGGAGTATAAGGTCCCGGTTATTATGCTCAGCGGGGTGACGAACGAGGGAGCGAACATTACCTTTCGCGCCTTGGAGATGGGCGCAGTGGATTTTATTCCCAAGCCGAAGAAGGGATCCATGATCCTCAACTTCAAGTTCCTCAAGCAGGAGCTGACGACGAAGATACGGGCCGCATATCACGTGGACATGGATAAATACCTGGCGATCAGTCCGGACATCGCCGAAGAAAAGGCCAGAGGTGCGGGCAAAAGCATCAGGCCGATCAGGAAAAAGCCGGATGGATACACCAAGGAGGAGCTAGCCCGTCTGGCGGAGAATAAGATCGTGGTGATCGGCGCGTCCACGGGGGGACCGAAGGCCCTGGAATTCATCCTCGGAAAACTGCCGCCGACCTTTCCCGCAGGGATCATCGTCGCCCAGCACATGCCCAGATTCTTCACACGGTTTTTCGCGGAACGACTGGGCAGGGTGACGTTTCTGGAAGTCTCGGAGGCAAAAAACGGGGACGTCATCGAGAGCGGAAAGGTATTGGTGACTCCGGGTAATTACAATGTCAAGATTGTCAAGCCGTTTTTGGCCCCCCAGGTGGAGCTTGAGAAGGTGGATGAGGATGAAAAAAGCGCCACACCCTCCATCGACACCCTGTTTTATTCGGCGGCCGCCACATTTGGGGAGAACACGATCGGTATTATACTTACCGGAATGGGCAGGGACGGCTCCAAGGGCCTGAAGGCCATAAAAATGATGGGGGGAACAACCATCGCCCAGGACGAGAGCACCTCCCTGGTTTTCGGTATGCCGAAATCCGCCATAGAAAACGGTGTTGTGGATTCGGTGCTGTCCATAAACCAGATACCGGCGATGCTTCAAAACGTCACGAAAAAAGCCTGATGAATATTTTCAGATAAAAGGGGCTGTTTCATGAGTCATGTGATTACCATTGCCAGCCAGAAAGGCGGGGTGGGGAAGACAACGACGGCGGTTAACCTCGGTGCTTCCCTCGCTGTGTATGAGCGACGGACATTGGTCGTTGGTCTTGATCCCCAGTGCGGTCTCTGGCTTAGTTTTGGACGGAAGAGGGAGGATCTGCGGGGCGGTTTTTATGACGTGGTGTTGAACGGGATGAGTCCCCGAAAGATGATTCATGGAACGGAAATTGAGTACCTCAGCTTCGCCCCGTCGAATATCTGGAGCAACGAGGAAGAGACCGCATACTTCAATAGGATTAACGAGAACATCTTCATGGTGAGGGATATCATCGATGAGATTAAGGATGCGTATGATTTCGTGCTGATTGATTGCCCCCCGTCCCTGGGGGCGATTACCGTCGCCGGCATGGCGGCGGCTGATTATCTGATAGTACCGGTTCAGAGCGAATTTTACGCCCTGAAGACGATCGGACGTTTGATAAAGGCGGCCCGTGTGGTCGGGAAGAAATTCAATCCGAACCTGAAGCTCTTGGGCTTTCTTTTGACGATGGTGGATATGCGCACGTCTGCATCCCGGGAGGTGGCCGAGGATCTCCGAGTTGATCTCAAGAAAAAGGTCTTCGATGTATATATACCCAGAAACATCCGTCTGTCAGAGGTGCCCAAAATGGGAAAGCCTGCGATACTGTTTGATATCAGCAGTGCAGGCGTCAAATCGTACCTGGAGCTTGCCGAAGAGGTGATTCAGAAGGTGGAATGAGGATTGAATCTTTCAGGTGGGTCAAGAAGTGAGGGAGCACCCTTGCTGAAACAGGATGTAATATTATAAAAAAACGGGGCCGAAAACAGGCCCCGTTTTTTTATATGATATATAGATACGGGTGATCTACGCCGCGATGTGAGGATGATTCTACGAGGCGCTCCGGTCATTCCGTACCCGTATCCATAAGAATCGGCAGTGTGAATGTGGCGGTGGTCCCCTTCTTTTCCTTGCTTTCAACGGAGATGGTTCCGCCGTTGGCCTCGACGAGATTCTTTACGATCGTCAGTCCGATGCCCATTCCCCTGGAGCGGGTGGTAAACAGCGGATCGTAAATTTTCGCCAGGTTCCTGGCCGGTATCCCCCCACCGTTATCCGCAACAGAGATGGAGAGGTAGTCATGCAGTGCCTTCGCCTGTATGTTTACGGATATCTGCGTGTCCCCGCTGCCGGATTGATAGGCGTTCTGCAGCAGGTTATAGAGCACCTGCGCCACCTGGGTGGAGGAAGCGTGCGCCGAAGGAAGGCCCGAGGGGAACTTCGTCGTCACACGCACGTTTTTCGGCGGGGGTCTGCGTTTGAGAACGATTGCGACCAGGTCAGGGATCGGCACCACCTGCTTTTCCGAAGTCTTCGCCCGGGAGAAATAGAGGAGGTCCAGCATCACCCGTTCCGCCTTTCGTATCTCTTCGGATATCATGTCGAGATTCTTCACCGTCTCATCATCGGCACCTTCGAGTTTTTTTCTAAGGCTGGAAATTGATCTTGATATCCTGTCCAGGGGGTGTCTCAGCTCATATCCGACGCCGCTGGCCATCTGTCTCAGGACGGAAAGCTTCGTCTTTTTGACCATCTCTTCCGGCGCTTGATGCAGCTCCTTGGTCAATTGACTCAGCATCATTTCCAGGTGTTGTGAATACTCCTTGATCTTTCCGGCGGATCGTATCCTTTGTGAAATGTCTCTTTGTATATGTACCAGGGCGGCGGAGGTCTTCTTCCTCTCAACAATGGGCGTTAAGGTGATTTCAAAATGAGTATTGGTCTTGTCATCATATGATTCCAGGACCTTGCCGCGACTGTAGCGGACCACATCTTCATAGGGGAGGCTGAGCGGTTTACGGCCGGATGCCCTGAGAAGTGTGTCATAGCTTTTCCCGATGAGATTTTTCGGCTTTGCGTCGAAGTAGCGGGCGAATGCTTCATTTACCTTCAGGATTTTCAGTTTGTCGTCGATGATGCAGATGATATCATTCAGGGAATCGAAACCGGCCCGCCATTCATCCGACGCCTTCAGATGCATGACTTCCCGTTTTTTCATGTGAGTCACGTCCTTCTGGATGATGACGTGACCCGATATCTCCGTGTTGTCCTTGTAAATGGGCGATACCGAAAGCTCGAAGTGCGTGTCAATCCTTGGTTCATACCAGTCGATGACCTGCGGACTGATGGTCGCTTTGATCTCGTCCACCGGAAACGTGATATCCGTGCCGATGGACTGGAGCAAAAGATCATGATAATTTTCGCCCACCAGGTCCCGGGGAAGTTTTCCGAATGATGCGGCGAATGCGTTGTTTCCCTTGATGATGGTAAGACCGGTGTCCACGATGGATATCATGTCGCTGATGGAGTCGAAGGTGGTTCGCCATTCATCCGAGGCGCGTTTGAGAATCTCCTCGTGCTTGACATCACTCGAGATATCCTGTCTGACCTCGATAATGCCTTCAATCTCCCCGTCATCCGAGAGGACCGGATAGCCGCGAACCCGCCAGACGGTGTCGTCCGCCGAACGGATGTTTCCTTCCTGTGGTTTTTTCGTTTTGAGTACCCGCTGGAGGGGACAATCGTCACAGACGTCGAGATTTTTCATGAGGATATGGTAGCATCGATGGCCCACGATATCTGCGGCTTTCCCGCCGGTCAGCGCACCCGCGGCTGTATTCGCCCAGCGGATTTTCATTTCCGGATCGAGTGAGAGAATCACATCTGAAATACTGTTGAGAATCTGTTGTTCCTTGGGGTCCACGGGGAGAGTCATACTCCGCTCTTTCATCTTTTGTTCTTTCATCCCGGCGATCGCAGAACGGTCGTGTTTGATGCTTCGAAAAGCGAATGAGTCTATAAACTCGAGCTTCAACTTCACATAATATCATATTTGAGTGAAGCTGAGCATTTTTTTTCGACCTGATTTTTTCGGGAAATATGCGGCCGGGGTGTCGGGATTACGATAGTCACTTGTCTCGTGTGTTAGGAAGATCCGTCCAGGGACGAACCGACATGGATAGGCGGAGTTTTCGTGACCGGGGCCGCTCCATTTCTTCAAAGACGCGTATCGCCTACAACATCGAACGGATCATGCCGAGGAGGTTTTCTATAGAAAATGGTTTGCTGAGAAACTCGACCGTTCCGTGGTTTAACAGGTGTCGATAGCTTTCCTTTTCACTGTAGCCGCTGAAGAGAATAACCCGTGCCGAGGGATTGTTTTCAAGAATCTGTTCGAGCACCTCGTCTCCCCTGAGATCGGGCATGATGATATCCAGAATGACCAGATCGATATCATCGATGTGTTCCTTGTATAATCGCAGACCCTCGCACCCGGACTGGGTCGACAGTATCGAATAGCCTGCGTTACTCAGGACATGCGTAAGCATGGAAACGATACTGCTTTCATCATCCACGATCAGGATTGTTTCCGAACCGCCCCGGTCTGAAGGAGCCGGACCCTTGATGGACTGCTCCATCTGGTTTGTTGCGGGAAAGTAGATCTCAATCGTCGTGCCGATATCCGGCGTGCTTTCGGCGTGTATGTATCCGCCGTGATTTTTCACTATGCCGTATACAACACTCATCCCCAGGCCGGCTCCACCCTGTTTCTCCTTGGTCGTAAAATAGGGTTCGAACATCTTGGCCAGAACTTCCTCGCTCATCCCCTTGCCGGAGTCGCCGACCGCTATTCGAGCATATTCTCCCGGCCTGATGACAAAACCAGGCATCTGATTCGGCAGTTTTGTGGCGAACATCTCGGTTTTGATGGTGAGCGTCCCGCCGTCGGGCATGGCGTCACGGGCGTTGATGACCAGGTTCATCACAACCTGATGTATCTGGGATTCGTCTCCCCTGATGTTTTTCAGGTTGTCCTGGGTGTCCAGTGTACAGACAATTGACGAATCAAAGCCCTTGACAGTGAGCTCGCATACCTCATTGAGGATTCTGTTGAGGTTGAGCGGCTTGATCATGATGCTCCCCCTCCGCGAGTAGGCCAAAAGCTGGGATGTCAGTCCGGAGGCGCGGACGGCCGATTCTTCGATGACCGTAAGTCCCTTGTGATAATCGTCACCCGGAGAGGACTTGCTTCTCAGATATGAGGCGAATCCGAGGATGGACGCCAGGATGTTGTTGAAGTCATGGGCGATACCGCCGGCAAGGGTTCCGATGGCCTCCATTTTTTTCGCTTCAAGGAGCTGCTCTTCCAGGCGCTTTCGTTCGGTGACGTCCCTGGCGATGCCGGAAAAGCCGGTGGGCCGGCCCCTGCCGTCATGAAGCAGGGAAACAGAGACTTCAACGAATCGCCTCTCACCGTCCCTTCTGACAAGCTCCCAGTCAAAGGCCTTGACCGTTTGTCTGGTGCGGTATACCCGATTGAAGGTTTCAAACACCATTTTAGCCGTTCCTTCGCTCATGAAGGCACGATTATTCATCCCGATCATATCTTCCGGGGAGTAGCCGAGAATCTCGGACATGGAATCGTTGAAAAAGGTGAAATTACCGCCGAGGTCCACCTCATAATACCCTTCGTTGATATTTTTGAGGATAGATGAGTATTTTTCCTCACTCTGTCTCAGGGCCTCCCGTGTCTCCCGGTCATGGGTCGCGTCGCGCTGGATGCCCATATAGGCAATGACGGAGCCGGTATCGTCCGTAATGGGGGATACTTTGATATCAGAGATGAATTCCGAGCCGTCTTTCCTCTTGTTGTGCACGTTGCCGGACCATTCGTAACCGGACTCGATATTATCTGATATCTGGTTCTGAATGACGTCGAAGAGGGGCTCGGAGTTGAGGAAATCAGGATTTTTTCCTAAAAATTCTGATGCGGTGTAGCCGTACAGATTCTCCGACGCCTCGTTTACATAGATGATTCGCTGATGTGTGTCGGTTACGATAACTGAGTGATTAAACATTCCGGCGATATTTTTCAATAGGCCAAGCAGGGTATTGGTCGTCTTCTTATCGGATTCGTTCGGGGTGTCGTCACGGGAGGAGTCGTCGGTTATTTCCGTCCCCAGCAGCACAAGGGCCGTTGTGGGATCATCAGCATGGGAAAACGGGGCGGCGTGCCACACGATCGTTCGCCCGCCGTCGTCGTTCGCGGGTATGAATGTTCGTATTGTCCGTGCCGTGTTATCGGACAGAACAGTTTTCCATAACGCCCCGGATTCATCGGGGATCAGATCGGGATGCAAGATTTTTCCGACGGGGGAGGGGACTTTTGTGCTGAAAATTTCGATGCACAAATGATTTGCACGAACGAGGATTCCCTCGGTGTTCAAGACGCCGAAAATCAAACCCGTGTCATCGGCGAATTGTGACAGGGTCAAAAGCACATCGTTGTGTTTGTGTGTCTTGTTTGTCGGAGTCTTGGTTCGACCGTTTTTCATGGTATGATCGCGGCTACTTCAGTTGTCATTGAGAAAGATATCGAGGATGAGTTTATGGGGTGAAAGTGTTTCAGCACGGCCGTTATTGTTTTTCCGGGGCTGAGGAGTTGCGTGGTGTTTCGGGCTCCCCTTTTGAATTGAATTTTTAAAAGACTTGTTTTTGATTATAACATATATATATCATATAAATCATACAAAAAAACAATGAAAAAGGATCATATGTCGCCGTTTGGCGTCTCTTTCATTCCCGATAACAAAGGGACGGCATCGTCTGGGTGCGGGTTATGTGTATGGAGTCTTTTTGGGAAACGAAAGGCGCCGGAACACGAGGGGTTTATTGCGTGATGAGCGGGGGAGGGGCGCCGGCGGCGATTCGAGCCCGGTGTCGGGAGATGAGTCCCCGTTCATCCGCCGCATGTGATGGGAGACGACAGCGGCGGGAAAAATAGATGAATATGGTTCATTTATTTCTTGACATTCAGGCGGCGCTTTCATATAAAATAAGTGAATGCCGTTCATATAAGCCGTATTATGAAGATTCCACTGAGGGCGAGGAAGCAAAGAGACAAACAACGGCGTCGGCTCATGCTGCTGGACGCCGCCCGGGAGCTGTTCATGCGTCACGGCTATCACGGCACCACCATAGAGATGATTACGGAAAAGGCGGGCGTCGGCACCGGAACGTTTTATCTCTATTTTTCCGCGAAGAGCGAACTTTACAAGTCCTTCCAGGACGAGGGGATCGATATCCTGACGGGAATGCTTTCGGAAGCAATCGCCGATCGGACCCTTTCCGTCGGCGATAAAATATTCGCCGCCGCTCGTGCCTACCTGGATTTCTATCGCACGTATAAGGAATACTTCAATTTCATCGCCCTGATGGTCCTGGAGGGGCAGGACGAGCTGCGGGAGCAGGAAAGCGAGATTGGCCGGCTTATAGATGAAAAGACTCTGTCGATCCTGAAGCTCATCGAGAATATCTTCACCGAGGGGATAGAGAAGGGAGAGTGCCGCAAGGTCGATCCGTTTGCGGCGGGTATGGTCTTCTGGGCGATGATGGACGGGATGATCCTGATGCAGGAGCGGGATAACCTTCGGGTCGCCGGTATTGGCCTGGAGGAGATGATCCAAGCGGGGCTCTCAACCCTGTTCGATGGGGTGCTGGCGGGATCGTCTCGAGAGGCGGCCGCCGATATCTGCGTCGGCGAATAGGGAACGGCCCGCCCGAGTGTTCCTTGGGTGTATGTGAAAAGTTCTGCGAAGATAATTCTATTAACCTCTTTTACGGTGGTATCATGAAAGATCCGGATGGTGCACGGACCCTGACCGTCGGCGGGAAACTCGGTTATGGAGTCGGAGATTTTGCGTTCAATCTGGCCTACCAGACGACGGCGCTCTATTTACTCATCTTCTTCACCGATACGTTTCTCATAAACGCGGCGGCGGCGGGAACGATCATGTTGGTATCCAAGCTGTGGGACGCGATCAGCGATCCGATGATGGGCCATATAAGCGATCGGACGAGAAGCCGCTGGGGGAGCAAGCGCCCCTATCTGCTGTTCGGCGCCATCCCCCTGGGATTGGCGGTGTGTGCGCTGTTTTACGGGCCGGATATCGAAAGTCATGCCCTCCGGGTGGTCTATGCCCTGGTGGTGTTCGTGCTGTTCTGTACCATCATCACCATCAATAACGTTCCCTACAGCGCCCTGACCGCGAACTTGACACAGGATACTGACGAGCGATCGGTGTTGACCGGGTATCGGATGTCTTTCGCCATCTTCGGCGCGCTGATCGCCGCCGGAGCGACGCTTCCCCTGGTGGGCCTGTTTGGGGGAGAGGACAAGCTGATCGGCTTTCGCATGACAGGGATCCTGTACGGCGCCGTTGTGGCGGCGGTAATCCTCATCACATTCGCCAGCGTCAAAGAACGGGGAGGGCAAGAGACCACGGAACATATGACCGTAAAAGAGAGCCTGAAGGTGATCGGGGGCAACAAGCCGCTGATCATTCTCTTTTTCGGCACATCCATCAACCTGACGGCGGTGTTGACCACCGCGGCGGTGGTCAATTACTACTTCAAGTACAATCTCAACAACGAGTCCATGATCCCGGTGGCGTTTCTCTGCCTGTTCGTGACGGCAATTCTCTTTATGCCGTTTTCCGTCTATCTGACGAAGAAGATCGGTAAAAAAATCACCTATAACCTGGGGATGCTGAGCTTTGCCGGCGTGCTGGTGCTGTTATTCTTCTTCGGTGAAATAAACGTCTACCTGACGCTGTTCCTGTTCTTCCTGGGCGCCTTCGGTATGGCTACCAACTGGTTGTGTCCCTGGGCGATGGTGCCGGACACGGTGGAGTATTCCGAGTGGAAACAGGGCCTCCGCCGGGAGGGGGTTATCTACGGGGCGTTTTTCTTCGGCCAGAAGTATCCCGCGGCCCTGGCGATGTTCATCTCCGGTATTGTTCTCAATTTTGTGGGATATATCCCCAACATCGAGCAGACGGACCAATCGCTGATGGGCATCAGGGTGCTGTTGACCCTCATCCCCGCGGCGCTGCTCGTGATAGGGAGCATCTTCATTGCTCTGTTTCCCATAAATGCGGATATGCACAGGGACATGATCCGGGATATTGAAAACCGCACCGATAAAACATGAGAGAGTCGCCTCCCGGGGTATGGAGATGGGCGTTCGGGGGGCGGCGTCTCCGAAAGAATACACTGTCTTTGTGTGACGGGTCGAATGCCGTTACAATATATGTATAAAAAAGGAGGTATGTTCAATGTTTTCAACGAATCTGAATCATCCGGAGTTGACACAGCAGGCTCTCGATATTCTGCGGAGCGGAGATCCCTTCCAGTGGTATATCATTACGCTGCTTGCCTGCGTGTTCTATTTTTATTTCAACGAAATCCAGCACAAGAACTGGAAGGCCGTTGTGGCGGGACTGTCTCTGTACATGGTGCACTGGCTGGCTGAGATCATCAACGCCCTGATACAGCATTTTTCCGGCCACGCCCTCTGGACGGTGCCCACCGGAACGGGATTTTTAATTCTCGTCGGCGTGGGCGCGGAGCTGAGCCTCATGTTCTCGGTGGCGGGCCTGATGTTCTCGAAGATTCTGCCCGAGGATCCGAAGGTCAAGATCCTGGGGATACCCAACAGGCTTTTCATCGCAATCCTGAACGCGGCGTTCTTCTCCGTCTTCGAGATATTCCTGGCCAAGACCCCGGCGTTTCACTGGGTCTATCCCTGGTGGAACGCCCTGACGGTGTTCATCTTCGTCTACATCCCGTTTTGGGTTGTCGGCATGTATTCGGTGGACTGGAAGCCGAAGACCCAGAAGATCGTCATCGGCGGACTTTTTGCCCTCAACTTCGTGTTGATGTTCGTGTGTGCCGGCATCCTCAAGTGGATTTAAGCGATCCTTCCCCGGCGGCGGGAAGTATCCCGCCGCCGGACAGTGAGCTTACCTGAGAGTCTGTGTGTATCCTGTTGAGAGGGAGACGGGGGAGGGCATGAAGAACAACGACGAGGCGAGCGAGCGAATCACTCGGATGAGGACCCGTTACCTGAGTGATGTGGCCCATATTTCAATCCAGCGGGCGAAGTATTACACCGAATCGTGGCGGGAGACGGAAGCGAGTGACCTTTCCCAAAACGTCCGCGTCGCCCAAGCCGTAAGAAGGGTGTTTGAGCGGATGGACATCACCATCGATCCCGACGATCGCATCGTCGGCTCCTGGACGGAATTTTTCCTCGGGGTCCCGATCGATGTGGAAAAGGGGCTCTTCAACCGGGTGTTCGAGGTGGAGCTGGGGCTCTGGAGCATGATCCGCTCCATCGTCGGACAGAACATCACCTTCCTTGCATATATGCTGCGCCGCTACGGCCTCAGGGCCCTGATCGGGAGCATCACCGAGTCAAGCAGGGTGGGCGCCGCCATGCCCTCCATCGGCACCACCCCCATGCAGAAAAGGCGGGTTAATCCCTGCGCCATCTCCCGGAAGGACAAAAAGCTCCTGCTGGGGGGGATCCTGCCGTACTGGCGGGGGAAGACCATTGCGGAGGAGCTTCAGAGGAGGATCACGGACGAGCGGATCTATGCCGGGGACATGGAGATGTTCGCCGCCGCGCTCCCCGCCACCACGTCCAGAAAGGACATCGTGATATCGCTGGGGGCGGCGATCGGCGTCTGGCAGGGGCATTTGATCCTCGACCATGAGACCCCCATCAAGAAGGGGCTTTTATCCATGCAGGATGAGGTCTGGCGGGTTAAGGATTCCCTGACGAACGGGGATCGGGAGGCGATGGAGTTTCTGACTTCCGTGGATATCGCCCTGGAGGGGGTGATCACCTACGCCCGGCGCCTGGCGGAGGCGTTGAAAAGGGAGCTGGATAGGGAGACGGACCCCGAGAGGAGGCGAATCATCGTGGGCATGCTCGAGGCCTGCGAGTGGGCGCCGCTCAGGCCCGCCCGCACCTTCCGGGAGGCGGTACAGTCCTACTGGACGGTCAAGACGGCGGTAGAGAGCTGGCGGTGCCCTTCAATGTCCACGCTCCGGGACGGCTCGACCAGTACTTCTTCCCTTATTACGAGGCGGACCTCCGTGAGGGGCGCATCACCCGGGATGAGGCCCGGGAGCTTCTCGAGGAACTGCTGCTCAAGGTGATGACCCATAACATGCGGCCGGATTCGAATTACTACGGGGATTTCGGCCAGCGATTCGAGGGGTCGGAGCCGGTGACCCTGGGGGGATTGACGCCGGACGGGAAAGATGCTGAGAACGAGCTGACCCACCTGATTCTCGAGGCGGCCCACCGCTCGAAGACCGCCCTAAATGTGGTGGTGCGCCTCCACGACGAAACCCCGGAGAACCTCTACCTGAAGGTGGCCGATCTTCATTATCGGGGGACGTCAAGCATTTCCCTCATGAACGATCAAGTCTCCATCGAGGCCATGAAGCGGCGGGACTTCACCGATCGGGATGCCAACGGCTACGCCATTACCGGGTGTGTGGACATGTGCGCCCCGGGGAGGACCGGCGGCATCGGCTTTTCCGCGCTGCTCATGGCCCGTATCCTGGATATCACCCTGAGAAACGGCGACTCCCGGACCCTGGTCGGAACGGTTACGGGTGTGGGACTGAAAACCGGCGATCCCGACACCTTTACAACCTTTGACGAGCTGTATGAGGCGTTTATCTCCCAGGCCGTCAACATGATCGAGCTGATCGTCCGCGCCACGCAGATCCGGGATCGGCTCTATGCGGAAAAGCTCCCGGCGCCGTATATCTCGGCCTTCATGGGGGGGTGTCTTGAAAAGAGACGGGACGTCACCGCCGGGGGCGCGTTGTATGACCTCGAGGGGATTCTCTTCATGAACAGCATCGCCAACGTGGTCGATTCCCTCTATGTCATCAAAAAGCTGGTGTATGAAGAGAGGATCATGACGGTGTAGGATATCCTCGAGGCGACAGATCACAATTTCACCGGATACGAGGATATCCTGGAGAAGATACAGGAGGTGCCCGGCAAATGGGGCAACGGGGAGGCGGAGTCCGACGAGCTGGCCCACCGGTTGACCCTCCGGCTTTTCCGGGAGATCTACAGGCACCGTACGTTCAAGGGGGGGCCGTACGCCCCGTTCATAAACAGCATGACCTCACACACCTACGACGGCCGGGTGTCCCTGGCCACGCCGGATGGTCGCCGGGCGGCAAAACCCTATGCCGCAAGCTGCAATCCCTGCAATGTGGACACCCGGGGGCTGACCGGGGTGCTGAGGTCAGTGGCGGCCCTCGATTTTTCCCACGTGCTGGGGTGCGCCGTGAACGTGAGGCTCCACCCCTCGGCCATCGGCGAGACGGTCGAGACCAGGAGAAAGTACATATCTCTCTTGAAGACGTACTTCCGGCTGGGCGGAGAGCAGGTGCAGCCCACCGTGGCGTCCACGGAAATGCTCCGAGCGGATCAGGACGATCCCGAGCAGTACCGGGGGCTGATCGTGAAGGTGGGGGGATACAGCGCGTACTTCGTGGATTTGGGGAAAGAAATCCAGGACGAGATCATCTCCCGCTCCGAACACCGCATGTAGCCTGGGAGGTGGACGCGTGACTTCCGGTATCGTCTTCGACATCGCCCACTATTCCATTTACGACGGGCCGGGCATCCGCACAACGGTTTTTTTCAAGGGATGCCCCCTCCGCTGCGCCTGGTGTCATAATCCCGAGTCATGGAAAAAGAAACCTGAGATCGGGTATCTCCCGTCGGTGTGTACCGGGTGCGGTACGTGCCGGGACGTCTGCCCCGCGGGCGCCGTTGCCGTCGTCGACGGGGCGCTTTTTCGGGACTCGTCCACGTGTCGGGTATGCGGGAGGTGCGTGGATGCGTGCCCGTCGGGGGCGCTGGAAGTCATCGGAGGGTCTCTCTCGACGGACGATGTGCTCCGGGAGGTGCTGGTGGATCTTCCCTTTTATGAGGATTCCGGGGGCGGTGTGACCGTCTCCGGGGGGGAGGCCACCATGCAGCCGATCTTCCTGGTGGAGGTGCTGACCGCGCTCAAACATCACGGTATCCATACCGCCCTTGAAACCTGCGGCTTCTTCGATGCGTCGCTGGTGCGGCCGCTCGATGAGCTTGTGGACCTGTTTCTCTTCGATATCAAGTCCCTCGATACGAGTCGTCACCGGGAGATGACCGGCGTCGGGATTGAAAAAATAATCGACAATTTCACGTCAATCCTCACCCTTTCCGGTTCATCGCGGATCATTCCCCGGATACCAATCATTCCCGGCTTCAACGCGGATGACGATTCGATCCACTCCAACGCACGATTTCTGTCATCCGTCGAATATACCGGGCCGGTCCATTGTATGCCGTACAACACAATGGCCAAGAGCAAGTACGAAAAGGTGGGGAGAGCGGACCTCTATCGAGACATGGGTATCCTTTCCGAAGACCGACTTGAAAGGATTTCTCGTATATTCACCGACGCCGGTTTTGTCGTCGTCATCAATGAATAGACGACGTGATTCGGAGTTCTCACGATCCTGTTTTCATCTTTCCGTTTTATAAAACACCTCTGATGTGTGTGTCGTTACCCCGGACAAAGAGTAAAAGCTTTTTCGCCTTTTTTTTCACCCTCCCGGAATCAAAACAATGGACAAACAGGCCGTAAAACCACTATAATAAAGTCACAAACGATGGTCCGGCGCTATGAGACAGAGTGCAATGAAATACGTCATTCTCGTCATCGATGACGAGGTGAATATTGTTAACATCCTCACCCGGTTGCTTGAGGGAAAGGGGTACGAGGTTCATACCGCACTGACCGGAGCCCGGGGCCTGGATCTGGCGGCTCGGATTCAACCGGACCTGGTGCTCTTGGACCTGATGCTGCCGGACATGAGCGGACTGGATGTTCTGCGTCGGATTCACGAGGGATGCGATGAAACCCAGGTGGTGATGCTCACCGGATACGGTTCGGTGAAGTCGGTCATAGAGACCATGAAGGCGGGGGCCGTCGATTACCTTACCAAGCCCGCCGGTGAAGAACAACTGCTTTTGACGGTGGAGAAAAACCTGAAAAACATTCACCTGATCCGAGAGATCGAATTTCTCCGGGAGCAGGATCGAAAGAAATACAGTTTCAACTACCTTGTGGGTCGCTCCAAGGGGGTAATGGAGATATATCGCAATGCCCTGTCGGTGGCCCGCTCCGATTCAACCACGATTCTCATTCAGGGAGATTCCGGGACCGGGAAGGAGTTTCTGGCCAGGTTCATCCATTACCGGTCAAATCGCGGCGAGGCGCCGTTTGTCGAAATAAACTGCGCGGCGATACCGGAAAACCTGATGGAGTCGGAGCTCTTTGGATACGAGCCGGGGGCGTTTACCGACGCGCGGATCAGAAAGCAGGGGCAGTTCGAGCTGGCGGCGGGGGGGACCATATTCCTCGATGAAATCGGGGATATGTCGATGCTGCTTCAGGCGAAGCTCCTCAAGTTTCTCGACAGCATGACTTTCAAGCGGGTGGGCGGAACCAGGGACATTACTCTTGATATTCGTATCATCGCCGCCACAAACAAGGATCTCGGCCGGGCGGTGGAAGCGGGGGAGTTTCGAAACGATCTCTACTATCGGCTCAAGGTCGTGGAGTTTTCCCTGCCTGGGCTGGTGGAAAGACGCCAGGATATCGAGTTATTCGCCCGGGCGTTTTTGGAGGAATGCGCCAAGCGTCTCAAGCGGAAGGTGACGGACATCTCGGATGAAGCGGTCGCGAGCCTCGAGGAATATCACTGGCCCGGAAATATCCGGGAGTTGAGAAACGTCATTGAGCGTGCGGTGATCGTCTGTGACGGAGAGGTTGTTGAGCCGAAACATCTCACCCTATCCGGCCCCGACATGGAATCCCGCACCGGCGGCGATGACCCCCTGCTGGCGACATCGCTGCCGGAGGAGGGGATTGATTTCCAGAAAACCATCGAGAACGTCTCCCGGGAGCTGATCACAAAGGCGATTCGCACTACCGATGGAAACCGTTCCCACGCGGCCCGGCTGCTCGGTATCCCCCGCCAGGTGCTGCTCTACCAGATGAAAAAACTGGGCATAGACGACGAGTAGATGGTCTGAATACGATTTCTATCCGTGTGCTTCCCGCCGTGTCCCATTCCATATAAAAATATGCTGATACATAAGGATTTGGATTATTCGTTCCTGAGTTCCCTCATGTCCCCTACCATGTTCCGAAGGATCGGTCCGAACAGCCAGGGAGCGGCCCGATAGAGCCGCCAGAAGGGCCGGCCGTCCAGCGTCGGCGTGATGACCGCCCGGTTTCTTTTCACTCCCCGGAGGATGCGCCACGCCGCCCGGTCCACGTTGGCGGCGATAGGCACCTTTTCGTGCAGTTTGTCCCTGTTTATGTTCGTTGTCTCGGCGTTGTCGAATATTTCGGTCCTGACAAAACCGGGGCACACCACGCTGATTTTGACTCCCAGGTCCCTCGCTTCAACCCGGAGCGCCAGGGAAAGGCCCACCACGGCGTGTTTCGATGCGGTATAGCTGAGGATGGCGGGTATGGGGATCAGGCCCGCCATGGAGGCGGTATTGACGATGTGTCCGAATCCCTGTTTCACCATGACGGGATAGGCGGCGTCGACGCCGTGAACAACTCCCCACAGATCGACATCGACCACCCGCTTCCACTGCTCCAGGGTGATATCCCGCGCGTCTCCCAGTATCGCGATGCCGGCGTTGTTGAAGAGGTAATCGATCCGTCCGTGGCGGGTGACGGTCTCCTCGACGGCCGTCCGCACCTGTTTTGCGTCGGTGACATCCAGGCTCATCGCCTCGGCGCTGCCTCCCGTTTTCTTGATCTCACCCGTGCAGAACTCCGCTCTTTCGATGTCCACATCCGCCAGGATCGCATGCGCCCCCCGACGGCATAATTCTGCGCCCAGCGCCCTGCCGATGCCCGACGCACCGCCGGTGACGAGGGCGATTTTTCCCCAATAAAAGTCGGCCATGCAATCACCTCCCTGATATGGGTGTATGGGTATAAAAAAATCTGTTGTCTCTACGCCGATGAGATACTGTGTCGTTCGGCGGCACGTTTTTCCGGCTGTTTGCTGTGATCAGCCGTTATTTCTTTGGTGTGTCGGCTGAATCTCCTTCGCCGTTGGATTCAGTGTGCGGGCGCCCCGGCGCCGGAGTCTCTTTGACCGTCTGATGTGATGTTTCGGCCCCGGCGGCTTTTTTTGTCTCTGTGGATTTTTGATACCGGACGCGGAACATTTTATCCACGAAACCCAAAAGGATGCCGATCCCCATGAAAATGTACATGATGGTAAATATCTTGGAGCCGATTTTCGTGGGCGCTAGGTCGCCGTATCCGACGGTCGAGAGGGTGATGACGGAAAAATAGAGGGAATCGAGCAGCGACCAGCCTTCGGCGCGGTGATAGAAGAGCGATCCGATGAGCAGGGTGACGAGCAGCGTGATGAAGAGTCCCCGAAACTCGGGGTCTTTCAGACCATTGACGATGCTTCGTACAAAATTGACGAGTGTGAGTAAAAATGAAATCATGATACGCACCCCCCTTCGTCAAGGTTCAAACGGTGTGTATGTTCCCTGAGCCACCTCCGCTTGCGCCGATAATCGGGCACCACCGACCCGACAAGCTCCCAGAACGCCCGGGAGTGATTCGGGTGGGTGAGGTGGCAGAGCTCATGGACAATGACGTAATCGATCATCTCCACCGGCGCCATCATCAGCCGCCAGGTGAAGTTCAGGTTGCCCGTGCTGCTGCACGACCCCCAGCGCTTTTTCGCGCCGTTTATCTTGACGCTCCGGTACGAAAGGCCCAATGCGTCTGCGAATCGAGACACCCGGGAGGGGATGTATGATTTCGCCTGCTTGCGATACCACGCCTCGAACGTGCTTTTTGCCCCGTCCTGACGGCCCCGCCCCAAGAGGAAGACGCCGTCGTTAAGTATCAACCGCTTGTTTCCGGGAACGATCTGAAGTTCACATTCCTCCCCGAGGTACGGGAACAGCTCTCCCGATTGATAGGTTTTCGGCGGATTGAGCCTTTGTATCGCTCTCACCTCGTCCTGTTTTTTCTCGATCCACGCCCGTTTTTCCGTGATGACCCGGGCGATGATGTCGTCATCGGCCCAGCGGGGCGCCCGGATCGTCAGCGTGCCGTCCGACTCCACGACGAGGCCGAGGGTCTTTCTCCTGCTGCGAACGATCCGGTCTGGGAGCGGTGGACGGGTATCTTGTGTCATTGATATGGCGCCGCCATAGATAACGAAGGAGGGTGATCATTTTCGGTTTTATATGACCGTTGGGGTTCAGTATAGAAGAAACCCGGTGTTCATGCAAGGAAATATACCTGAATGCCGCGCCCGGGGCCGTTTGGCCCGGGATGCGAGGGACGCCCCGGGATATCCTCGATCATGGAAGATCCGGGAAGACGGGCGCCAGGGATGCCTCGATCCGTCCGGGGGGATCGTCGGGACGGACAATAATGGGTATGATCGCGTTCACGTCCACGAAGATGCACGTGCCGGAGTCGGCCTCCGTGCACAGATACAGCGCCCCGGAAAGAATGATCTCATCCTCACCGCCTGTCAGGGCGATGGGCACGGTCAGCGGAAAGGACTCGGGCGAAAGCGATATGGTGTCCGCCGCCGTGCCGTCCGCGGTTTTCGGCGTGTTGTTTCCTGCGAGGGTGACGTCGAGATACGACGGCGCCGACTCTGTCAGTGTATATCCTTCCGGCAGCACAAGCGTGATGGTTCCCTCCCCCGGGCCAGTGGTCAGGGGAGACAGGCGGACCGGCTTGGTATCGACGGCGGGGGAGTCTTCGGGGTGCGCGGCGGCGATATCCGGGATGGAGAGGGTGGAGACGGTGTCGTTTGTGATGTCGATGATGCGGATGAGGTGGTTGTTGGTGTCGGCGACGTAGAGGCGTCCGTCGGCGTAGGTGACGCCCGCCGGCTCGTCGAACGTGGCGTCGAAAAGAGTCCCGTCGGAGCCGCCGGTCGCCCCGGTTCCCGCGAACGTCGTGATCGTCCGCGCAGCGATGTCGACGCGCTTGATCTTGTTGTTGTAGGTGTCGGCGACGTACAGCACACGATCGTGATAGGCGACGCCCAACGGGTGCTGGAGGCGGGCGGAGAGGCCGGTCCCGTCTGTATCGCCGAAGTCGAAGAGGTCACCCCCCACAATGGTGTCGACTTTCCCTGTGGGATCGATGTCCGCCGATCGGATCGCGCTGATTTCGCTGTCGGCGAAGTAGAGCTTTTCCCCGTCCGTCGTCAACCCCGATGGCTGGGCAAGGGATGCAAAAGACAGCTTCCCGTCAAGCCGTCCCTCCCGTCCGCTTCCGGCGTGGACGGTGATGCGGCCGGTGTTGAGATCCATCCGCCAGAGCTGGTGGGGGCCGGCCATGGCGATGTAGAGGGTGCCGTTCACGAGGGCCAGGTCCCAGGGGGAGTTGAGGTTCGTCGAGAGGGCGTCGGCCTCACCACTCACACTGAATCCCTGCCGCCCGGTCCCGGCGACGGTAACGACGGTTCTCTCGTTCAGATCCGCCTTCCTGATGGCGTGGTTTTCCGTATCGGCGATGTAGAGGGCATCCCCGTCCGCCACCATCCCCTGGGGGTGGAAGAACGTTGCCGTCTCAAAACTTCCGTCGGTAAATCCGTCTGTGCCGCCGCCAATGACGTCGATGAGGGAGTGATCAGAAAGAGACAGCACCAGGATGCGGTTGTGGTTGGAATCGGCGATGAAGAGCCGTCCGGATTCCTCATGGGCCAGGACCTTTCCCGGGAAGAGCAGCGGCGTATCGGCTGCCATCATTGATTCAGGCACCATCGGAATCGGGGAGCGGTCGATAAGCCCGACCGCGTCGTAGTCCTCGATGACCCGGGTGATGACGCTATCCAGGGCCGCGAAGACGCCCTCGCCGGAGCGGGAGCCCACGATGGTGCCGTCCGGAGCGATGAGCACCACCGTCGGCCAGGCATGCACGCCGTAGCTCCGCCAAAGGATCATGTTCGAGTCGTTGATGACCGGGTGCTCGATCTCGTAGCGGAGGATGGCCTGGCGGATGTTATCGGTCTCTCCTTCTGCTGTGAACTTGGCCGAATGGACCCCGATGACCACAAGCTCGTCGGGGTATTTCTCCTCGAGCATCTTCAGGTCACCTATCACGTGGATGCAGTTGATGCAGCAGTAGGTCCAGAAATCCAGCAGCACCACCTTCCCCCGGAGCTCGTCTATCGTGAGGGGGCGCTCGGTGTTGAGCCAGTCGAGCTCTGTTGGAAAGTCCGGGGCGTATATTTTTTCATTGAACGGTGTCATGGCAAAATCGCCTGCGTTTCCCAGGGTTCTTTTAAAAACTATCCCGCCGAATGCGATGGCCGCAATCAGGAGGAGAGATACCGCCGCCGCCAGGCGGCGATATCGCATCGTATGGTTTCGTGGTCCGGACATATCGTCGCAAGCTCCCGGCTCTTTCACATTCATGCCGTTATCGCAGGGCCGATTTTGATTGTTTTATATATTATAATAATGATAATGATTATTGTCAAGATAGGACATACATTCCTGCACCGTGTTTCCGATGGAAGGGATTGAGGGATATATATGAATAGGCGATGGACACCGCTGGATTGGAAAAAGAGAAACGAAAGGGAACAATGAGGGAAAACAGCCTGTTCAGGCGGTAATAAGAGAACACACGGCAAGAGATACTGTTAATTATTATTGATGTTTTTTTATTGCTTTCCTGCGAAAATAAGTTTATAAATGTAAAAGTCAGGGGTATTCCGTGCAGTGTATCCTCTCGGGGCCGCCGGTTTCGCCAGACGCGCCACATGTCATGCTTCTCATCATTCCTTTGCCACCCAACTCCTGAAGAGCGGCTACAACATCAGGACTGTTTGGGAATTCTGAGCCATACGGACGTGAAGACCACCATGATCCGCACCCATGTCCTCAACCGGGGACCTTCGGGTGTCCGCAGCCCAACAGACGAGCTCTGGGAGGGAGGTTTTTGTGCCGATCCGCACACCTTGTCCGTATATATGGCCGAGCCCGCGGCGAGGGGCCGATGGGGGTCCGCCCCTTGCGGCGTCATCGATGTGGGATTCCCGGGCGTCACATACGGGCGGTAACAAAGAAAACAGCATCCTGTGCGGATCAATCTCATTGTTGTGAGACTTACATCATGGGGAGGGTATGATGAAGTACAAGATAATCAAGGGAAGCTTCCATGTGAAGGGATATTCTCCTGATGGAGATTCAATACGGTTTCAAGCTAACGAGTCTGTTCACTGGGACTATTTTACCTGGAAGAATGCAAACAAGAAAAAAAGTGAAAAAAAGCAGCTGAGGTTTGAAGCGATAGACGCTCTGGAAACTCATTATGAAGAGTCGCATCAGCCGCGATCCTTTGGCGTGGCCGCACTTGAAATTCTGCTGGAGATGATCGGTATCAAGGATGTCATATATAATATAGCTGTCACCAAGATTGTGTCGGCCTCCGACGGCTCAAGTGGTTTTATCGCCGCGTCTTCAATTGATATGTATGAGAGACCGATTTCTCTTGTTTTTCCTGCTGATGTGGATCTTGTTGACGGCCGGGAGCTTGACGCCGGGGACCTGCCGCTCGATGACAGCATCAACATGAAGCTGCTTGAGCTGGGGCTGGTTTACCCGACTTTTTACGGCACCATGCAGGATGAGTTGCTGACCGCTTTTACGTCCGCCACGGAAAAAGCCAGGGAAAAGAGGGTCGGCATTTGGGCGTTGGATAAGACCCCGGAATTCATGCTTTGGAACAAGGATACCATTCAGGATGATGTTATCATATTCCCGAAGTTGTTCAGGCGGTTGACGGCATTTTTTGAAGGCAGAAGCAGTTACGACGAGTTGAACGAATATCTCAAGAAACAGAAAGACAAGCTGCTTATTCGCTCCACGGGCGAAAAGAAAATGATGCATGAAATAATGGAAATAGACGGCAGACACATCAAGTTTCTCATGAATCCCGAGAATTTGATTTTTGAGCCGAAGGGCTGACGCAGCACGGCAACTCAGTCCCACAAAAAGCGCCGCCTCGATCGGTTTCGCGGTCCGGACATATCCTTGAATGCTCCCCACACATTTTCACATCCTCTGTTGTGATGCGCGAGGAATTGCGCGATAAGCAAATTAATAACGATAATTATTACCGTCGATGGTGAGGCAATTGTTTCGGTGAGATGTTTTTTTTGGGAGGGGTTGGAGGTGTGGGTTTGAGGTGATGTGATCCATTAGATTGGGGAGAAATTAATAGTAAAGAACAAATAGAAAAAACTGATACAGCGTATCAAAGAAGGAATATATATTTGTGTTTGGTTTTTAATTATTTTATAATAAATATAATTTTACATAAACATTCTATTGAAAATATTGAGTTGATCTAACTATATATATCTCAGGTGGGCAATGAAGATTGATCAAATAAAATTGATGCGAGATTGTTTCGTTTTCCGTAATTTTTCATGGCCTAGTAATCTTCCTGAATTCAAGAGGTACAATCTTATATATGGATGGAATGGTTCGGGAAAGACGACATTAAGTCGGATATTTCAAGCGTTGGAGAATCAAGAAGAACCACCTTTTAGCAATATTACTTTAAAGATAGATGGATATAATATAAGCAACGAAGATTTCACTAAATCTTTGAGGCCAATACGAGTTTTTAATAAACCATTTAGGGAAGAAAGTGTTTTCCCAAAAGGAGGAAGTGTTGCGCCTATACTAGTATTAGGTAAGGAAAATGTTGAAAAACAGAAGTTAGTTGACAAACTAAATGAGGACTTAGATATTTTTAGAAAGAGCCTTGAAACAAAAAACAGAGAGAAGAATGTGGCTCAGGAAAAATATGAATCGTTTTGTACAGAAAAAGCTGGAAATATTCGAGAAATGCTTAGGTCAAGTGGAGACAACAAATTTAATACTTATGACAAAAGAGATGTTAAAGCTTGTGCAGATAAGATGATTATTTTAAATAACAAAGCCTCATCTCTGATTGATCAGGAAACTCGTAATAAATATCATCAACGTATTCATGATAAACCAAAAGATAAAATACAAGAAATTGATTTTACTTTACCAAAACTTATTAATTATAAAAAAGATGTTGATGATATACTTCACAAAACGGTAGTTTCAAGTGCGATTGAATCATTAAAAAGTGACTCACAATTAACGTCATGGATTTTTGATGGACTTGGGCTTCACAAGGAACGTAGTGCAAAAAAATGTCTTTTCTGTGATCAACCAATTTCAGAAAAGAGAATTTCAAGATTAGAATCTCATTTCAGCAGTGAGTATTCTGATTTAATAAATGAACTGGACAAACAAATTAAAGTTCTAGAAAAGAATATTAATGAACTTGAAAACTTGAATACTCCAAAAATTATAGAATTTTATGATGATCTTAAATTCGAATATGAGAAAGTGAGTAATGATCTGAACAAGGAAAGTAAATCCGTAGTTTTTGCATTAAAGGGATTAGTTAGTGAATTAGAAAATAAAAAAAATCGTGCTTTTGAACAGGTTTCACTTGATACTACTATCCCTGATCTTGACATCAATATTTTTGTTGAAAATACTAATAATGTAATAGCAAAACACAATCGATCTTGCGATGAATTTGAATCAAAAATCATAGATATAAGAAATGCACTTGAAATGGATTTTGTTTCTTTTAATCTTGATGAATATACAAGTCTAAAAAATAATATCTCGTCAATTGAAAATGATATAAAAGAATTGAATTTTCAAATAGAGGAGATCTCTAATCAAATCCGTGAAATTGAACGAGAAATTGTTGAGCATCGTCGACCTGCAGAAGAACTAAACGATGATTTACGAAAATATCTTGGTCATACAGAACTTCATCTCAAAATAAATGAAACTGGATACACCATAATGCGACATGATGAACCAGCTAAAGATATTAGTGAAGGGGAAATGACGGCTATTGCTTTGCTGTATTTTCTGAAATCACTGAAAGATAAAAGATTCAATTTGGAAGAAAGTATTGTTGTTCTTGATGATCCAGTATCAAGCCTAGATACTAATTCCTTATATTATGTGCGGTAGTCACGAGTTGCGTTGACAGTTTGCCTTCCTGTGAGATGGTTCTACTATACTACGCCACGCTCTCCTCGGCTACCGTTT